>NZ_LNDJ01000049.1 GCF_001444505.1 Psychrobacter piscatorii
CTAGAATCTCACCGCCAATCTCACGACCTTCAAGATCGCTATCGTTGACACGAAATTCCCAAACACCACGACCAGCTTTAACGCCAGCTTTCGCGAAGTGACCTTTTTGTGCAGCAGTTACGCGGCTGTCACGACGGGTACCTGTGGTGACTTGGATGGCTTGGTAACCATCTACATCAGTATTTTTTACTTGAGTAATGCGGTTTGCATCGACCTCAACCACTGTTACAGGGATAGATGCGCCTGCTTCAGTGAAGACACGGGTCATGCCGCATTTTTTACCGACTAAACCGATCGCCATTTTAGACCTCTTTATATCTTATATTAATGGGTTGGGTGTGTAATGTGCATTAACCCAAAGCAATTTGGACGTCAACACCCGCCGCTAAATCTAATTTCATTAGCGCATCCACAGTTTTGTCAGTAGGCTGAACGATATCAACCATACGCTTGTGAGTACGGATTTCGTACTGATCACGCGCGTCTTTGTTAACGTGTGGTGAGGTTAGAACGTTGAAGCGCTCAATGCGAGTCGGCAACGGTACAGGACCACAAACTTGCGCACCGGTGCGCTTTGCAGTATCAACAATCTCTTGTGCAGATTGATCAATCAGACGATGATCAAAAGACTTAAGACGGATACGGATTCTCTGGTTAGCCATGCCAGCAAGCTCCTAATATGTGCTTTCGTCATTCTTGGTTTGCAAGACTATGATCAAAAGCAGTTTGGTTAAATATTCACTTAAAGCGGCCTTCTGTTCTTAACCAGAATGAGTTCTTTATCTGAACTTATAGCGTGCCAAAAGCAAAATAGTTTAAAGCCCCGCCAACTCTCCTATAATGGATGTCAGCAAAGGCATAATGAAATAGTGCTAGAAACGATGCTCCAGCTGTCATAGCGTCAGCTTTTTTAGTCAGCTGCGCATATATAATTCAGTGGTGTGTATTATACAGAGTATTTTAGGTATTGCAAGGGCAATATCTAACGTAATTAAAGACCTCAATTTTCAGAAAACTGTTTTGTTGGTCAAGATACTTGTAATAAGTCTCTGGCAGTAGGCTCAGTAATCTCAGTCCAAAACAATGTCATACTGCTCTTGGGTATATAGATTTTCTACGTCAAATGTAATCACTCGACCCAGTAGATACTCTAAATCTGCTACTGTATCTGACTCTGATGTCAGCAATAAATCAATGACTGCCGCATGAGCCACTACTGTGAATTTCTTAGGAGAATTATAGGTACGGGCGCAGCGCATGATCTCACGGAAAATCTCAAAGCAAACGGTCTCTGCGGTTTTAACGAACCCACGACCTTGGCAAGTTGAGCACGGCTCACAAAGCTGCTGACCCAATGATTCACGCGTGCGCTTGCGCGTCATCTCCACTAAGCCAAGTTCACTAACCTGCGTAATTTTGGTTTTGGCATAGTCTTGGGTTAGCTGCGCCTGTAAGCTCTCTAATACATCATCCTTATGCTGCTGTTCAAGCATATCGATAAAATCTAGAATAATAATGCCGCCTAGATTACGCAGGCGCAGCTGACGTGCGATGGCATGTGTGGCTTCTAGATTAGTCTTATAAACGGTGTCTTCTAATGAGCGACCGCCTACAAAAGAGCCTGTATTAACATCAATCGTCGTCATTGCTTCTGTTTGGTCAATAATCAGATAGCCACCAGACTTCAAGTCAACACGACGTTTCAATGCGTCACGTAAATCATCTTCAACCCGATGCACGTCAAACAGTGACTGTTCTGCCGTATAATGCACGATTTTATCGTAAATGAACGGTACAAACTCTTTGGCAAAGTATCTGACTTGCTCATAAACTTGCGTATTATCAATGATGACTTTTTCGGTATCAGCATGTACCAAGTCACGAATAGAGCGCAGTGGTAGCGATAGTTCTTGATAAATAAGTTCTGAGCTTTGGTGATGATTGATCTCTTGGCGGCGAGCACAGATAGTACGCCACAGCTGCAACAGATAGTAAATATCTTCTTCTAGCTTATCGACAGGGACACGCTCGGCGGCAGTACGAGCGATCAGACCACCTTTTAGATTGACCGTTTGCATCAAACTGCTGAGCTCAGTTTTTAGACGCGTGCGCTCTTCTTCACCATCAATACGCTGTGATATACCGATATGATCGCTTGATGGTAGATAAACCAGATAGCGAGATGGCAACGATATATTGGTCGTTAAGCGAGCACCCTTACTGCCTAATTGGTCTTTAGTAACTTGTACCAAGATACGCTGGCTTTCGTGTAATCGATGCTGAATCAATGTCTTAGAAACAGGCACGACCTCCGTACTTTGAGCACTGACAACAGGTGGCGTGACTGCTAAGCTATCCGTGGATGTTTCTAAGGTGGCGCTATTGTCACTATTATCTTTTTTGATATTTGTAGCGGCTTTGCTTTTGTCTTCTGCAACTGGGCGAGGCTCACGCTGCATATCATTAACATGTAGAAATGCGGTTCGCGATTGACCGATATCAACGAAGGCTGCCTGCATGCCTGGAAGGACACGTACGACTGTGCCCAGATAAATATTGCCGACCAAACCCAGTTTGTGATGTCGCTCAATATAAATCTCACCCAAGATGCCATTATCTAAAACCGCAACACGGGATTCCATTGGACTAATATTAATCAGCAGCTCTTCGGACATAGTTTTTTCTCTTATCTCTCAGCTTTCTTATCAGACGGTCATCGTCTATTAGATTGACAGTGTAACAAATGCGCCTTGCTCTTGCCCATTGCCCATTGCCCTACCGTGTCATTATGTGCATATATAATTATAACGGGTCAACGATATCCTCACTGCCTTCTGTCATGTCTTTGATTAAGGCCAGCGTTTGCGCCAGTGGCAATCCAACGACATTGGTGTAACTGCCGTTGATACGGCTGACCCAAGCAGCACCCAAACCTTGAATACCATAGCCACCCGCTTTATCAACAGGCTCTCCACTGTCCCAATAATTGCTCATCATCTCTGTAGTCAATGGTATAAAGGTTACTGCTGTACGCTCAGTAATTTGCTGCTGGTCGATAATTTGAAATGCCTGAGTGCGCTCTGATGCATTGTGTTCTGTTCCTTTAGGTAGCCGCTGTATTTTGGTGGCTTGTACGGCAGTCCATACTTCATGAATATTATCTGACATCTGCTGCCACATGCTATAAGCGTGATCATGACCGGTTGGTTTGACCAATACCGTTTTGCCATCTGGTAGCACACCGATGGTATCAGAAGTCAGTATGATAATTAATTCGTTGGTCCCGTTCTCATCGATTTCTAATGTGCCGTTTAGTTGCTCTATGGCAGCCATGGCTTTGGTAGCGACCATACGCTCAATATAGTCTTTGGGTAATTCATCATCTTGCGGCGTTTCGTCAATATCTACACTCAATACTCTAAAATCTAACTGTGCTCTTGCTAGTAGCTCTCGACGGCGCGGCGAACCAGACGCTAAAATGATATCCATCGCTCTTCTCTTCATTTACAGATTTATGAGGTATGTACTTTTTAGATATTTTGTATATAAGTTAATAAACATCATTAACGCGCAAACTTGCGTAGAGCCAGTAAGACAAGTGGCCAGCTGATGATACTCATCATAAGCGACAAAGCAGATTTTGCGATAAAGGTATTTTGGATAAACATCTGCAGCATCCATAAATTTAGCTGAAAAACAATTAATCCTAAACTGGCTATCAACCATGCGCTGATGGTATTTAGTTGTCTAACATAGATACTAGTAATTTTGATCACTAGTGCCACCACGACAGCGGCAAAGGCTTGCTGTCCTAGATGGGTGTCCATCAGCAAATCTGCAATAAGCCCAATAGTAAATGCGGTAAAGATACCCACATAGCGCGGCTGGAACAGTAGCCAATATATCAGCACCATGATCATAATCATGGGCCGTAATGTTGCCATACTTGGGCTTAACGGATAGACATTGAGCGATGAAGCAATGATAAAGCTTAGAACAATGACCACAATCAACAGTGCCGTTGAATTCTCAGAATCAGGATACGACATGAGTACTTACCTTAGCGATTGTATAGTGGCTACTGTGATATGGTTGATTGAATAGATAGGATACTATGGATAAAAAAATTGATGAGCCATTTGGTAGTTTTGCATAAAGTGTTAATTTATCTTTGCTACTGACCAATAGCTGTGTCATTTTTATTGAGTAGCTTGTCTTGGAGTATCAATACGTACGCATTATCAATAAAGTTTGCAGCTGGCGTGACCTCAATGCTTCTAAAATTATCCGCTTGCTCATCTTTGATGTGGGCAATACGGCCAACACGATAGCCCGCTGGGATACGCCCACCCAAACCAGATGATACCAACTCATCACCCACGCGCACGTCTGAAGTCTTAAAGACATAGTTTAGGCTCAGTGCAGATGGGATACCTTGGCCTGTCACAATAGCCCGCTGACCAGTACGTTTGACAGTGACAGCCACTGACTGCTGCTCATCTGTAATCAATAACAAACGGCTCGTATTAGGATAGACGTTAATGATCTGTCCTAAAATACCATCTTCATCAATGACCGTTTGTCCAACTTGCACGCCGTCTTGCTTGCCTTTATTGAGTACGACAATCTGTCTAAGCAAGTTGGTATCTGTACCAATGACTTGCGCCAAATTCAAATCAAACTGCTCAGGCTTTGTGGTGGATAAAATCCCTTGCAAGCGCGCATTTTGTGCCAAGATATAATCTTGCTGCTGCAGTTTGGCATGTGCATGAATAAGTTGTGATTTTAGCTGCATGTTTTCGCGGCGTAGTGCTTCTTTTGACTGGATGCTACCACTCGCCCAATGCGTGGCATAGCTTGGCAATAAAGACAGCTCATAAATAGGCTGCATAGCGGCGTGGCTGGTACTGCGCACTGGATTGAACCACTCCGAGTTTTTGCTATCAAACCACATCAGAATTAAGGCCGCTATCAACACGATGGCAGTCTTACGAAGTGATAGTGCTTGGCGCGCAAAAATACTTGGAGTCATAAGTCGTCTGATTTAAGAATTCTAAAATGAGCAATAGCACTTATTTAGAGCATGAATGTTTATCGGTGATATTGGGTTCTAGCATGGATTAATGCAATTAAAGGCAGCGCAATTGGCTACCTCTAATGTTATTTACTTGTGATCGCATCGGCTACATCAATGATTGATGCATAAACCATGAGGCATTATAGGTATCCTAACAAGGAAACCATGCTCATGAGCAAAAACTATTTAGACAAAAATCATGTTCAAGCTTTTGTTATTGATGAAATCAAGGGCGATACCACCACCACGGCTAACGCAAGTTAATGGGTCTTCTGCTACCGTCACTGGTAAGCCCGTCTCTTGTGAGATAAGCTTGTCAAGATCGCGTAGCAATGCGCCACCACCCGTCAATACGATACCGCGCTCTGCGATGTCTGATGACAACTCTGGCGGTGTTTGCTCAAGAGCGACTTTGACTGCACTGATAATACCGCTTAGTGGGTCAGTCAATGCTTTTTGTACTTCTTCTGAATTGACGATAAAGGTTTTCGGCACGCCTTCTGCCATGCTACGACCACGAACCTCTACTTCTAGCTGGCTATTTTCATTCAATGCAGAGCCAACTTCTTTTTTGATGCGCTCAGCGGTCGTCTCACCAATCACACAACCATGCGTACGGCGCACGTGTGTAATAATCGCCTCATCAAACATATCGCCACCGATACGGATAGATTCAGCATAGACGCAACCAGATAGCGCGATAACAGCAATCTCAGTTGTACCACCACCGATATCGACGACCATAGAACCACTGGCTTCATGAACAGGCATGCCAGCACCGATAGCCGCAGCCATTGGCTCCTCTAGCAATAATACTTTGCTCGCGCCTGCTGATGATACTGCCTCACGAATCGCCTTACGCTCAACCAAGGTAGACTTACATGGTACACAAACCACCACGTTAGGCTGTGCCATAAAACGCTTGGCTTTTACCTTAGTGATGAAGTGTTTTAGCATTTTTTGCGTCACTTCAAAATCAGCAATCACACCGTCTTTTAGCGGGCGAATCGCTGTGATATTGGCAGGCGTACGACCCAGCATCTGCTTGGCATCGATACCCACAGCAGCGACGGTCGGGTTTTGAGTACGATTGCTTCGTAATGCGACCACCGTAGGCTCGTCAAGTACGACGCCTTTATTAGGAATAAAAATAAGGGTGTTCGCAGTACCGAGGTCGATAGCGATATTATTTGATAAAAATCCAAACAGGTTCATGACTAATATATCCAGCGTCTTACGAATGAGGCGAATGAGATTGACTGAGGTGTTACTCGTCAGTGTTGAGCAGGTCGTCGTTAGACATTAACGGGAGCGAAAGTGAATCATCGCAACCAGTCAAACCTAAGCAATAATGATGAAATGAAAAACTGAGCTAAATTATACCGATTTAGCTCAAAAAAAACATAGGTATTTGCATCAGTAAGCAAGGATTTTTGTCTGAGACGCTAAAAGTTGTTACAAAGTTTGAAATAGTAGTGACTATCATTCAACTCAATGAAACTGCTTTTAATGTGATAACTAACAAGGCTCTACAGGCAGATAATTGTTTTGCTTAGTAGTAGGTGCATACTGTAACGTATTTTAGAACCTAATTGGGAAGCAATTGAAAATCAATCATGAATTATGCGGTCAGTTTTGCAAGTATTTGCGTATTGCTATGCCGGCACTCTGCCCTGATTGATACGGATGTTGATTGATATTGTGCATCAATCAAGCCTCATACTCTGTAAACTTGGGTCAGATGCTTTATAATAAGCCAACTTTATAGCCAATTACATTTGAGCGCTTATATATTTGCCTTATCCCTACTCTAACAAAAACTGTCCTTAACTGGAGAAACTATGTCTCAGCAATCAGCAACGTCTGACAACACTGTCAGCCGTGAAGAAATCCTAGAAGTGGCCAACCTTGCACGCTTGGGTGTCGATGAAAGCACGGCCGATAGCTATGCCGCCGATATCAGTAAAGTATTAAAATTGATGCATACCTTATCTAACGTTGATACAACAGACATCAAACCACTAGCCAATATCCATGAAGCTTGCCAAGAGTTACGTGCTGACGTGGCCAAACACGATATCAATCGCGAGCGCAATCAGTCCGTCGCGCCTGCTGTCGAAGAAGGCTTGTATCTTGTGCCACAAGTCATCGAATGATCGAGGCTGACTAATATTTTGGCTAACTGATATCGTTACGCCCTCTTCATGACCCCATTTTATTTTATGTTATTCACATTTTGACGGACGACACCTTATGTCTGAACTTCATTTATTAAGTACCGAGCAGCTAATTACTGGCTTGCAAGACAAACAATTTAGCAGCGCAGAATTAACCGAGCATTACATCAAGCGTATCGATGCGCTAGACAGCAAGATCAATAGTTTTATCACGCATACTTCTGAGACAGCACGTGCACAAGCAAAAGCCGCTGACGAGATGCGTGCACAAGGCGATCAGCGTCCATTACTTGGCGTACCGATGGCGCACAAAGACATCTTTTGTACCCAAGGCGTATTAACGACTTGTGGCTCTAAGATGCTGCATAACTTTGTCTCACCATATGACGCGACTATCGTCTCTAACATCGACAAAGCTGGCATGATTAGCTTAGGTAAGCTCAATATGGATGAGTTTGCGATGGGCTCAGACAACAGTAGCTCATACTACGGCACCGTACAGAATCCTTGGAACCTAGAGCGCGTCCCTGGTGGCTCATCAGGTGGTAGTGCCGCTGCCGTTGCCGCAGGTTTTGTCCCTGTTGCTACCGGTAGTGACACGGGTGGCTCTATTCGTCAGCCAGCTTCATTCTGTGGCCTAACCGGTATCAAGCCTACTTATGGCCGTGTGTCACGCTTTGGTATGATTGCCTATGCCTCAAGTTTGGATCAAGCGGGTAGCATGGGACGCAGCGCTAAAGATTGTGCTTATTTGCTACAGCCAATGATTGGGCACGATCCGCGTGATGCCACTTCTATCAAATACGATATGCCTAACTACGTACAAGACATCAATGATGCAGAGGCTGCTGCTGGTGATAAGCCATTTGACGGTTTGCGTATTGGTGTGGCTAAAGAATATTTCAGTACAGGGCTTGATAGCGAAGTCGAACAAGCAGCACGTGCCGCTTTAAAGAAATACGAAGAGCTGGGCGCAACGATTGTAGAAGTAAACATCACTGACCCTGAAATCACGCTCGCCACCTATTATATGCTAGCACCTGCCGAAGCGTCTTCGAACTTATCACGCTTCGATGGCGTACGCTTTGGCTATCGCTGTGAAAACCCAACCGACCTTATCGATCTATATACACGCTCACGTTCTGAAGGCTTTGGCCCTGAAGTACAGCGCCGTATCTTGACAGGGACTTATGCGTTATCTGCTGGTTACTTCGATGCTTACTATACTAAAGCACAAAAAATCCGCCGCTTAATTGTCAAAGACTTTGATGATGCTTTTGCCAATTGTGACGTCATCGCCAGTCCCACCGCGCCGACCGCAGCTTATAAGCTGGCAGAAGACCTCGACCCTGCGACCATGTACCTAGGCGACGTTTATACCATCGCGGTCAACCTAGCGGGTCTACCTGCGCTCAGTCAGCCAGTAGGTTTGACGACAGAAGGCCTACCTATTGGCTTGCAATTAATCGGTAAGCATTGGCAAGAGAGTCAACTGCTCACGACTGCGCACCTGTTCCAGCAGCATACTGATCATCACCTACAACACTCTACCATCGCAAAGGAGACGGTATAATGAGTACAGCTACTACTGATAACAATGCCGTCCGTGAACACGCCGTGCGTAAAGAGCTATTTGTCGATGGCTATGAAGTGGTCATCGGTATCGAGATTCACTGCCAGCTAAACACAGAAAGTAAAATATTCTCAAGTGCGCCGACTGACTTCGGTCATGAGCCAAACAGCCAAGCCAGTATCGTTGACTTAGGTCTACCTGGCGTATTGCCAGTGCTAAATGCTGGTGTGGTCGATCGCGCGCTAAAATTCGGTATCGGTGTCAATGCTGAGCTGGGTCTGTTTAATACGTTTGACCGTAAAAACTACTTTTACCCTGACTTGCCTAAAGGCTATCAAATCACCCAGATGGCCAATCCTATCGTGGGTGAAGGCTACATCGATGTCGTGGTCAATGAGGGCGAAAAGAACGAATACCCTAAACGTATGGGTATCACCCGCGCGCATCTAGAAGAAGATGCGGGCAAGTCTGTCCATGACGCTGTTGATGGTATGACAGGTGTGGATTTGAACCGTGCTGGCACGCCGCTGATCGAAATCGTCTCTGAGCCAGACATGCGCTCAGCGAATGAAGCATTGGCCTACATCAAAGCCATTCATCAGTTGGTCACTTGGCTCGGTATCTCAGACGCCGTAATGGCTGAAGGCTCATTCCGCTGCGATTGTAACGTCTCTGTGCGCAAGCCAGGCGCTGATCTCGGTACGCGTACCGAGCTAAAGAACCTAAACTCGTTCCGCTTTATCGAACGTGCTATCAATCGTGAAATCGAACGTCAAATCGATATCTTAGAAGATGGTGGCAAAGTCGTTCAAGCGACCATGCTATATGATCCAGAGCGTGATGAAACGCGTACCATGCGTACCAAAGAAGACGCCAACGACTATCGCTACTTCCCTGACCCTGACTTGTTGCCTGTCCGTATCGAGCAGCATACCGTTGATGCGATCAAAGCGGCGATGCCAGAGCTGCCGGTCGCTCGTCGCGCACGTTTTGAAGAAGCGCTTGGTCTGTCAGAATACGACGCTCGTATCTTGACTGGTAGTCGTCAAATTGCCGATTACTTCGAAAATGTAGTGGCTGAAATCGGACAGCAAGATGCCAAAATGGCTGGTAACTGGGTCATGGGCGACTTGCTCGGCGCACTGAACAAAGATGACACCGACATCATCGACTCCCCTATCAGCGCCAAACAATTGGCAGGACTGCTGAAGCGTATCAAAGATGACACGCTATCTGGCAAATTGGCCAAAAAAGTCTTTAGTGCGCTATATGAGCGCGAAGGCGGCGATGGCGATGATGCAGCAGATAAAATCATCAAAGACAAAGGCCTCAAGCAAGAGACTGACACGGGCGCTATCAAAGCAATGGTCGAAGAAGTCATCGCAAAAAATGAAGCGATGGTTGAAGAATATCGCGGTGGTAAAGAAAAAGCCTTTAACGGTCTGGTCGGTCAAGTCATGAAAGCCAGTCGTGGTAGCGCTAACCCGCAGCAAGTGAACCAAATTCTAAAAGAATTGTTGGGTTAACACGAGCAGCGTAGCAATTAGACTGACTATACTAGGCAGAATGGTATTGTAGATTTTGACTAATATAAATAGCCCTTGCAATATACATAATTTTGCGTAAAATAGTCAGTCATTCGGGGCGTAGCGCAGTCTGGTAGCGCACTACACTGGGGGTGTAGTGGTCGCAGGTTCAAATCCTGCCGTTCCGACCAAACACTATATTAGGGCAGACCGTCATTGACCGTCTGCCCTTTTTCTATGGGCGTTTCAAACGTTATGTACTACACTATAGCCCATCATAAAGCATGGTAATCCATGTCAAAGTGCGGTATATTTTACGGTATATTTTATACCGTCATGGAAATATACCGTCATGTCATTAACTGATAGCCAAATCAAACGCCTTAAGCCGTCCGATACTTGCACCCCTAGCCGACCTGACAAATATAGTGATGGTAATAACCTACGCTTATGGGTGCGTAGTACAGGTAGCAAGGTATGGGTAAGTGACTATAAGTATGCAGCCAAGCGCCAAAGCCTAACCATTGGTAAATATCCAGCAATGAGCCTTGCCGATGCTCGCCAGCGCAACCAACAGATAAAAGACCTGATAAAGCAAGGCATCAACCCTAAGCACGATAAGAAACGCTTGCAAGCCGACACTGACGGTACAAAGGCATTTGATGCCATAGCAGAACGCTGGCATGACGACCGCAAAGCCCATATTGCCCCTAAGACCTATAGCCGTGATTACTCGCAGTACCAGCGCGATATTAAGCCTTTCATTGGTCACATGAACATAGAGGACATAACCGCGCCTGATGTTTTAGCCATTGGTAAAGCTATCGAAACGAGGGGCGCACCCGATATGGCAAGGCGTGCAATGCGTCAAACAGGGCAGATATTCAAGCAAGCCATACGTGAGGGCTTAGTAACTCATAACCCAGCCAACGACCTAACCATAGCCTTAAAACCGCATAAGGTTAAGCATCATAGCCGTGTGACTAGCCAGCAGTTACCTAAACTACTTCAAGACATTGATGCCTATGGTGGTGATTTACTGGTGAAGCTAGGCTTTTGGTTCTTGTGCTATACGTTCGTGCGGACGCAAGAATTGCGCTTTATGGAATGGAGCGAGATAGACTATCAAGCCAAAATATGGCGCATACCAGCCGACAAGATGAAAATGGATAGACCGCACCTAGTACCGCTTGCCCCTCAAGTAATGGCAATTTTAGAGCAGATTAAACAGCTAGGACTTTCGGACAAGTATGTGTTCTTTAATACCACAACCCGTAAGCCATATAGTGAAAACGCATTTATCACTGCCCTATGGCGCATGGGCTATAAAGGGCGTATGACAGGGCACGGCTTCCGTGGACTTGCCAGCACTACCCTACATGAGCAAGGCGCTATGCACGAAGCTATAGAGCTGCAACTGGCACATGAGAAAGAGAACAAAGTAAGCAAAGCATACAACGGGGCGCAGCACTTAAAATATAGAACAGACATGATGCACCAGTGGGCAAACTTCATTGATGATGCCTACGCTGGCAAGATTGATAACGTCATTCACGGTAACTTCAAACAACAAGCACAGAAGCATGGGTAACGCCATGTGACAACGACCATGCAAGGCTAGGGGTTGCTCCCGAACGACAGCTATTCACACCCTTATGCTGTCACTGCCTTGCACCTATTTTGATTTAAGGGTGTAGGGGTGTGAATATGAGTTTAATAGATAGGCTTATAGAGCCGATAAATGACTATATTAGCTTTAGGGATTTTCTCTGTCATCTATCAGGGCTTAATAATCAGCCAGTTTATGAGGTAGTTACTTACTTATTACATCATGATCTATCTGATAAAGATTTTTACTATATTGATGGGAACTACAAGATAATAAAGGCTGATTTAAACGATAAGTCTATAAAGTGTTTTTTGACTGGAATTCAAATGTCGGTGATCTTTGGTGCCGATGACTGGATATTCCATAACGGTAAAAGTTTAGAACAATTAAGCGATGACGTTAGGAGGCAAGTAACAAAATTTACCTTTGATAATATGCACTCGTTTTTTAAAATATCCGACTTACTAAGCTTTGAACCTTTAAAAGACTTACTGCATTTTGATATTACAGATAGCAATCAGCCTAAAACAAGCACGCTAAAGCATCAACAATTAGGTGCCAATCAAAAGATTTTAATCACCTACGCGCTATTTACCCATGACCAGTTGGTATGCTTAATCATTAACGAGAACCCAGAATTTATAAAACAAGACGAGGAGTATCTTACTCATTGGCGAATGGTTGACATTGCGTTGGAGTCAAAGGAACTGGTACCGCTTAAAGGTACGCAAAATATCCCAGCTCAACAGGTCAAGGTATGGCTGGCACGCAATAACTATATTTACAAAGACTTTAACGACAATATGCCAGCCGACCCAATAACACAGGTTAAAGAGCTAACAGCACAGCTAACAGATGCACAAGCGACCATTAAGCAGATCACTAATGATTATCAAAAAGCACTAGAAAAAATAGAGGCAAAGGATCAATCTGCTGATAGCTTTAAGATGGGCAACCCAACAGTAGCGTATGACGAACCTGAAACCATTGAACAATTTAGAGAGTCGCTGGCAGCCGCCAATGCCAAAATAGTAGACCTCGATAGCCAGCTCACACAAGCTAGGGTAGATTTTGAACAAGCCATTATCAATAATAAGGCTTTATACACCACACCAGCCATTAACATAATGAATGCAGTTATCACAGAGTTTTGGATTAACTACCACCCTGACCAGCCAGCACCTAAACAAAGCACTATTACAAAATGGATAATAGATAACTTTGATGGTATATCGGACGCTTTAGCATTAAATATTGATAAAGTTTGCCGTCATAGCGATGCGCGAAGTGGTGGAAAATATAAAAGATAGCTAGATTTTTAATCTATTGCTATAAGGTCAATGAACCCTTGTCTATCAAGGGTTTTTTAATGCCCTCATATCAATACTATTGCCCTTACGTCATAGCAATAGCACTTGCCTGATAGCCAATACCACCGCCTAACATAGACCCATACAAGATAAGCCATTACCTACCGTAGTGGCACTTAGTACGGAGTCATTGACATGACAGACCACATCAATATAGATAATCCCGTTATCGCTTTCGCTGATGACACAGCACACAGCATTGAACAAATAGCCGAAAGCCTAAACGTCAAATATCTACCACCGCAAGGCATGAGCCGTGCCAGCCAGCTAATACCATTCTTACCGTTTGGTACCAGCACCTTATGGGCATGGTCACGCGATGGACGCTTCCCAGCACCAGTAAAACTATCCCCTACTATGACGGCATGGCGCAATGCTGATGTAATCGAGTGGCTGGAAAGTCACACCTCAACCACTAGCGAGGAGGTGTAAGCCATGACTACTACAGCAACCGCACCCGTTACCAATGAGCAAGCACCCAAGACCCAAATAGAGATTGTTAGAGCGCATCTAATGACAGGCGCAACTATTACCACATGGGACGCTTACCGCTTCTATCAAATCACTTGCCTAGCACAGCGCATACATGACTTGAGAAGTCAGGGCTTAGTCATTCAAAGCGAGATAGTCACCCATAACGACAAGCGTTTTTCGGTTTATTGGCTTGATGAACAAACCTTACTTGAAAGCGAACTATCTAATAGTGAGGTGAACTAAATGAGCGTAACCGAACAGTTAGAAGTCCTAGAGCCGCGCCTAGTGGCAGTGGACACTTATACGCTGTGCCATGTGGACGATTACATACAAGACATATCGAATGATTGTGAAAGCCTTGCTTATGCCTTGAACCTGATAGAAACCAGCGACCCAGCAAGCAAAGGCGTGATTGTGGCGGTACGTTCTGCACTACTGGCACACAGCGAACACGCCAGCAAAATGAGCGCGGACATCATGGGCGAGCTAATCACACAAGACGAGGTATCAATCAATGAGTAATCAAATATCAGTATCAGCCGACCAGCTAGAAAGTATCAATGAGCAGATAGTGCTACTCGATATTGATACCAGTCATCTAGCAATGGCATTGCAAGCCGTGCAAGTAGATTGCGCGGTATCAGGTGGCGTTATTAATACCGTCATAACTGCGCTAAGAGCTGCGTCAAAGTCGCTGGAGGGCATTACTGACGAATTAGACTACATGCTTACCACAGCGAAGCAGGAGGTAACAGACCATGAGTGATAAGACTAGAACCAATCCAAAGCCCCAGCACGGGGCACAGGCTGGCAAGCGTGGCTTACTGCTAAGGTTTACTATCTTTATGGCATGGGTGGCTGGCATTGGCTTACTACTGTCATTGGTGACTTGCAAGCCAGCCAGCGCAAAACAGATTGCAACCGATGATAACAGCGGTTACTATATAGACCTCTCAAATTCTACAAGCGGACAAGCCAGCCGTGACTTTTTGGCTTTTTTTGTGCCTGATAATAGCCCAGCCTCTCAAGCTGTCACTATGCCATCAAGCACAGCCCCAAACACGCATTTAAGCGCATCAAGGGGGCATTCCCTCATATCTATAGCAAATCACTTGCTAACCGACTATGACGGGTTGACGCTGCAAAATACAATAGCCGTAAGGCGAATATGCAGGGCGGTTTCTTGTAGAACCGAGAGTAAGACCCGTCACCCTATATCTTTACTGTATAGCGTGGCATTAACTCAAAAACTACAAGGAGCTATCCATCATGGGTAATTCAATCCGCACGACCTCAAACACTCAAAACACCCCTACACTAGCCACATTCAAAGCTGGTGACAGTGTTCTATGTCCATCATTAAGCTTTACCTCGTTTGTGCTGACAGCCGACCCATACGGCAAGCGTGACCTATTGGCACTTACTCACGATGGCAGCAACATCTACTACGATAATAAAGGTTATTTTGTCCCGTCACGCGACAAAGAAACAGGCGATTATCAACCGTCATTATTCCAAGATACCGAAGCCAACCGCCAAGCGATAGCCACGCTATATAACGGCAGGTTTACTACTCAAGCCGATCAACGCAAAGTAATAGACACCACCGAAGCAGACGACAAAATAGTCGTCACTATGTCGTCACATGACCTATCTCACATTACTAGCGACATTTACGGGGCAGCCAATGCCTTACATGATGTTGGTTATCTGCTAGGGCTTATCTACTACGGCAAGATAGAGGGGGAAGCCGTTAAGTCTATGGCACGTTTGGCACATGACGCTACTAACACATGGGAGGACATACTCCGCACTCAACTGGATATTATTAACGAACCTCTAGCAATGACTGGTTACAGCAAGGTGGGGGTAGATAATGAGTAATTTAACCCGTTCAAATCGACCATTAAATGCTCACCAAAAGCCGTCAAAAATTATTCCCTATGTCCCGTTACAGCCGAAAATAAATGAGTTTTTAGCTGGTTATTTTCACCCCTTGAAAAGCGTATTTTTTAGGCTGGCAGGTACCACAAAACTTGCCATTATTTGCAGCATGTGGAGGGTTCAATTATGAAGCTTTACCCACAGCCAAAACAAAGCCGTAAGTATGCAAAGCGTAAGAGCTACTACAAGAAATATAGAGCCGAGCGCAAGCCGAACCAGCCGCAAGCAAGGGGGAAAAGATGACCACCACACCACAAACAGACAGCCAAGAAAAAGCCCGTGCATTTAGCACAGGCTTTACATTGGTAATGAATAGTTTTGATGCAGTCACACGACAAGGACTGGCAAACGATAAGCTATTGCTGAAACTATTTGACCTACTACCGCCTAATAGCTTGCTTAACGTCACAGACAATCTTACTACAGGTGACGCATCAATAGTACCGACAGATGGCACGATAGGCTTACGATTGACCGATAAACAAGGCGATATTGTAGGTGCAATATTCTACACACCAAACAGCAAAGCTAAGCCCATTGTCATTGACCCTACAGGGTATGGCGCTATCGTCATTGGTGACACTAACAGAGCCAATGAGTTGATAGCCCTTGATGGTTTAGATAATGGCATAGATGCTTATGCGTGCCTGATGGCTAGTAATAAGACCGTTATTGTTAGCCCTCAAAAAACAAGGCAGTGCTTTAAAAAGATGGTACAGCATTGGAGTAGCGGATCACTGCTAACCGTACCGATGACACTTACTGATAAAGGCATGATAAACCTATTGGCAGGTGTGAATGCTAGGGCATTGGTTACTATGGCTGATATTGTCACGATGCTACATGCTAATAACAGCTATGAAGCAATACTGGCAGATGATGATAGCCAAATCATTAATCTAAAAGATACTGCTTACTATCCTGAATGGCGCGATGATCCACAGCTTAATGAACCGATGGTTTATTCTGATGGACGTTTTGAGCTATACCATGACGGACTGTTTTTTGTGAAGTATAACGATGACGACCCAGCAAACATAACCTTTAAGTTTAAGGCGTTTATTTGTTCACCGATTGAGGTTATCGCTAAGACACGGGACAAAAGCAGCGTTACATGGGGGCGGTTATTACAATGGCGTGATGATGATAACGTGCTGCATAAATGGGCAATGCCGTCATCGCTATTACAAGGTGATGCCCGTGAGTATCGTAGAGAGCTAGCCAGTCAAGGATTGAACATTACCACCAACCCCAAACAGCGCAATTACTTAGACACCTATATTCAGGACTACCCTATTCACAAACGGGCGTTATGCGTGGATAAGCTGGGCTGGCATGGTGAGCAATATATATTACCCGATGGTGCGATAGGCAACGATGGCAAGGAGTTGATTGTTTACCAGTCTGCCCATGCAATCAATAGCACCATAGCCCAGCAAGGCACGCTTGCACAATGGCGTGATGAATTATGCAAACCACTAGCCGAACAGAGCCGTTTTGTTTTCTCTATTGCTTGCGCGTTTGCTGGTCAATTACTGGAATTGCTTGATGATGACGGGGGCGGTTTTCATATCTTGGGATCATCAAGCATGGGCAAGTCTTTATCGCTTAAAGTAGCTGCTAGTGTATGGGGTAATCCTGATAACTACAGTAAGACATGGCGCAGCACTGACAACGCATTGGAGGGCACAGCAAGCGAGCATAACGACAGTTTTTTACCCCTCGATGAAATTAGTGAAAGCGACCCTAAAATAATAGGTAAAGCGGCTTATATGCTAGCTAATGGAAAGCCTAAAGGTAGAAGCACCACCACAGGACATAACCGCACTGCTAAGACATGGCGCATTATTTTCTTATCTAATGGCGAGGAGTCGCTACAGAACTTCATGGCACAAGCAGGACAAAAAACTAATGCAGGTATTGAGGTTCGAGTGGCGCATATAGATGCTGATGCTGGCAAAGGCTATAAAACGTTTGATAGTTTGGTACTAGCAGACACAGGCGCAGCACAAGCCGATAAGATCAAGGAGTTATCACACACTTACTATGGTGTAGCTGGCATGGCATGGTTAGATCACATTACCAGCGACAAAGCAGCGACCACAGCCGCCGCTAAGCAGCTTGTCAGTGACTTTATGAGCCAATACACAGACCTTGCACCACAAGCGCATAGAGTAGCTAGAAGGTTCGCTATTGTGGCTGCTGCTGGTGAAATGGCAACAGGTGCAGACATAACAGGCTGGCAAGCAGGACAAGCTACTACAGCCGTTATGACATGCTTAGATAATTGGCTTGATAACTATGGGCGTGATGGTGAGCATGAGCAGCGCCAAATCATAGACCATATCAAGGCATTTATTGAACAGCATGGATCAAGTCGCTTTCAACCTTGCTATAGAAACACGCGCTTAGACTTTGAGGAAAGAACCCCCAACCGTGTAGGTTATCGCAATATGGAAACAGGGGATTATTATTTTTCTAAGGGAACTTTTGATAGCGTATGTGCGCCTTTTGGTAAAAAGAAAGTCTTACAAGTGTTAGAGGAAGCCAACCTATTACTACTCAATCAAGGTGATCGTAAAACCTATAAAGCGCCTGATACTTTATTTAGTGGCAAGCAACGCCCGTCTGTTTATGCGGTTACTGCTAACATACTTTGTTGTGAACCTATGAAAAAGGACGGGACAAACGGGACGAACGGGACAAGCTATATGCAGCAAGGGATTGCGCTGTCCCATTGCTAAAAACCGTAACGGGACGAACGGGACAGGATTTTGCATTTTAACTTTTCTGTCCCGTCTGTCCCATTGCTAGAAACATAAACGGGACGGCTGTAAGCCATATCACGTAAGGGCTGTCCCGTCTGTCCCGTCTGTCCCATGCAAAAACATAGGGTACAGAAAAAATAATCAAAGGTAGGCGTTTAGCGTCTGCCTTTTTTTGTACCTGATTAAAAGACGAAAGGCGCACATTAATACTACTCTCAAGGTATAAATATGACGCACCAAGAGCGTTTAGCAAGACAACCCCATGCAAGCAAAGCGCAAGTTGATTTTAGTATCAGCAAATTACAGTAATAAATTTAAGGGGCTGGCACGATGAAAGCTAATTATCGCCACTGGCTCAAATAAATAACCACCAATGGGGGGAATTAAATAAGACCCCAAACGCACAAAAACGCACTAAAAACGCAATCAATCACAGTGCAATAATGCACGATATATGCAAAGAAAACGCACGAAAAACGCTTAAGATATGCGCGACTTTTGCATAAGCGTTTACTCAGTAAGTAACGAGATACACCCAAAACTGGACGCATCTATTTAGCACACTCGCCAATGGTGGTTATCCTCAAATTGAGGGTATCTAAATGTGAGGTGATGCAAAGAAAACGCAATACATATGCACGATATTTGCACCTATTTTGCACGGCTTAAAATGCTATTAATCACGCGCGTGCAGCAATCAGCAATTTAACCCCATGCAAACAAAGTGCAAGTATAAAAAAGTACGCCTAAGTTGCTGGCATGTTGATAATAATGATGACCCTAATAACCATAACCTATCGTCTGTTATCTTTACTTTTTACAGCCAAATGAGGGCTAAAAGCTAAGTGACTTTTGCATAATGCGGTATATTTTGCGGTATATTTTATTTTCATAAAACATAAAACCTTTAGTACCAATGCTTACAGCCAATACTTTACTTCCTGCCGTTCCGACCAAACATAGCAGTAAAGAGAAAAGCCAATCATTGTTTTCAATGGTTGGCTTTTTTTTGTGCTAAATTTTACTGATATCAGCATTCATATTCATCACATTAATATCATATTTTAACGCCAAGAGATTGAGCGCTACCTTAGCAGATACTCGTGTCCTATAGACTTTTATAGAGCGAGCCGTTAGGGTAAATGCCTCACCACAATGATGGTTTATCCTATGCCCGAGCCTATCAATAAACCCACACATAATCGCCTCATAGATGATGCACCTTGGGAAGCGTATAAGCGGCCCTACGTGCGCGATTTGGCTTATGTACTGGCATGTCCTAATGTCTTGACCACGTGGCTAGACTTTGCACCGCATCAGAGCACACATACCGTTGCTGTGCATAGTGCACAATTTTGGCAGACACAGTTTGAAGCGTATGAGCAACGATTAACAGAGCTAGACACCACTGCCGCCTATCAAGAGCTGACCCGCTATTTACTCAAACGCCCTAGTCCCAATCGATTGGGCTTTCACTTTGAGGGACTACTATCGTTTTGGTTAGAGGATGGGTTTGCGCGTAATCTGCATCCGTATGAGACCCTGGCTAATAATGTACAGCTGTACAATGGTAAGCAGACTGTCGGTGAGCTAGATTTAATTTTATACAACCATGAAGAGAGGCTGGTGGAGCATTGGGAACTAGCCATTAAATTTTTTATGGGATCAGTACCTTTTGAGCCTGTGAACTGGGTGGGGATTAACTCCAATGATAATCTACAGCGCAAAATGACGCACATGCAAACCAAGCAGTTTCGAGCGGTGTGGGTAGATACAGAAAATCACGGGCAGGTAAAAATAAATAAGCGCTATGGTGTGATCAAAGGACGATTCTTTTTACCGATAAACACAACCAACCTTGGCGATTATGATTGTCCTCATTGGCTAACGCCGAGCTTTCCGATGCATGAGTGGTGTGATAAGAGAGATCAAGCCGCTCTTGCGACGATTGACACCACTGCATTGCGAGCCGCGCATTATATTGAATGGTTCACTAAGCGCGACTTTCATGATGAGCGAAATGCTTATGATAATCGCCAGCAGCCGATAGTTTGGTCAGATAATGAGCCACCTAGGACAGGTTTATATTTTGAAGGTAATCGACCAATCGTTATTTATCCAAGGCACTCAGACCAGATCGATGAATAAATTTAGCTAACCTAAAGTTTTAAGATGAAACTGCTTAGATAATATTCTGGTCTTAACAATCGGACAGCTTTCACAGAATGCTTAATAACTCTCTATCACCTGCATTAGCTCGTATCTCAGCATATCGGCACTAGGCATACGCTCAGCGTGAAAACGAACGATGGCGATGCCTGCACTCGCCAGGGCTTTGTCTTTTTTATCATCGGCTTTTTGCCGCGCTTTGCTGCTATGTGTCCAGTCATCAAGCTCGATGGCAACTAGCGTGGTCTGAGCGTCAACATCCACGATTACATAATCAACGCTCTGGCGACAGATACGATTAAACCAAAAACTGCGCTCGGATGTCTCGTCACTATTGGCTTCAATGATTCGTGACAGCTGAACTTGCACGAAGATATGATACTCTGGCAGCGCATTTTTTAATTTATTAAAAAATATCACTTCAGTGTCGGTCATGATTGGCATTGGGGCAAATGGCCAGATAGCCAGCTCATCACCGCGCACAGGCTTTGGGTCAGGCTCTACGACTGGGCGTTTCGCCAATAGCTTTGGTAACGTAATCAGCCCTAAAAACCCAACGGCCAAGATTAAAAATATAGCGCCAAATGACATGGTTTTACCTTATACAATATAACAGTGACCGGCTAGCCCTCACAACTCTGAAGAGTCAATGATCGGCTGATCACCACAGGGCAACCTTTATAGGCTGACAGGTTATACAAAAATGAGTAATAAAAATGGTGCTCATCGTAACCAAGCTTGCGCCAATCGGCAAACGATAAAACAAAAAACACGACAGCGAATGTCGTGTTTTGATCATTAAATAATAATTCAAGTCAGTACTAAAGAAAATATCTCACTTATCTACTCATCAATCTCTGACGACAGTCGCTGAGTCTATAGTTATAGCTTAACGCCAGTAAAGCACCCAAGCACCGGTCGTATTGACGTTAGAATCACTATTGATCTTATCTTTTAGTGCCAATGCGGCGACCTTTCCACGTTCAGGACCAACAATGACGCGTACACCGCGACTGGTCGGACTGGTCTTCACTTGATATCCAGCCTCTTTGAATTTTTTCGCTAGTTGATCCGCTTTGGCCTGATTATCTGCGAGTGCTACTTGCACCCCAAAGCTGCCTTTCGCATCGGTTTCTTTGACTTCTTGACGAGCCTCACGAAGCTTTTGCTGAGCGTCTCGCTTAGCCTCAGCTGCTTTTTCGGCAGCAGCGGCTTCTCGCTCCAGACGTTGCACTTGATTACGCGAAGGTATGGTAATGTTTTGACCCAGCTGTAATGAGGTCGATGGTGAAATGTTATTTGCTTGAGCCAAGACTTCGACAGGCATATTGTACTGTCTTGCAAGCTTAATCAGCCCATCGCCTTTTTTGACTTGATAATCAGAGGGCGATTTTGGTGGTTCATTTTTAGCCGCTTCAGCTGCCTCTCTCTTTTTTTCGGCCGCAGCTTGAGCGTCCGCTTGTCTTTTCGCTTCTGCTTCTTTTTTACTTTCTGCTAGTTTTTCAGCAGCGGCTTTTTCTTGTTTTGCTTTGGCTTGTTGCTGCTCATCTTCCGCCTGCTTTTTTGCTTTGGCTTCATTCACTGCATCATCGGCTGCCTTAACCAATTTTTCAGCATCTTGCACTTCCTTACTTTTGACACTTTTTTCTGTGTCTTTTACGTCTTCTGAACTCTCACTCTGTTCATTTGTCGCCGCGATATTTTTGACATACTGCTGGCTTTCAGCGCGGGCTTTGGCCAACGCTTCTGCTTCAGCCACTTCTTGTTCTGTCAAAAACTCCTGTGCGCGTCTCTCCTGCTCGGCAACACGAGCAGCACGTTCTTTTTGCTTTTGCGCAAGGATACGTTTTTCTGTCTCAATGTCAGTCGTTAGCGGTTGCGGAGATTCTTGCTCGGTCGTTGGTTTCTCTATCATCGCTGATGTTGGCTGTGGCTGGTTGCTCTCGCCAATCTGCTGCACCATGGCGTATAACATCACGCTACCGCCTAGAATCATCCCAATGCCCAATAAGGCTTGTCTCGAAAAGTTCATCCGTTTACGTCTCTTAGTTGGTGATAAGGTTGATTGAGCGGCGCTGCGATGATTCCAAAACAATATAGACCATTGCTCTCATACACATATTTACCGCCAGTTACTGCCATTATTATGCAAAATGTATATCGACCTTCTTATACCAGTCTTGTAAATCATTTTGATTATAAAGCATATTTTTCTTGCTGTCTGCTATCAGACTTGCACTAAGATTAACATCAAACAGGCATGACTTTAACCTCAATCACTATATGGTGAGTGCAGCAAGCGCTTCGCCAATCGTATGAAACGAACCACATACGACGATTAGATCTTGTGGCTGACTATCAGCTATTACCGCATACGTCGCTGCATGCAAGCCATCGAATTGATATATGTTGGCGCTATCCACATATTGAGTTAAGACGCCTTGTAGCTGCTCGGTACTCGCGGCACGAGGATAATCAATCTCAGCAATGAACCAATCACTAATCGGCAAGCCTGCTTGAGTCAGACGCTGTACTACTTTGTCGATATCTTTATCACCCAACATAGAGAACAACATTTTGATTTTTGGAAGGTCTCTATCAGCTTGGCTGCCGTGTTTACTCAAATGCTGATGCCAAAATGGCAATAACTGCGCTAATAAAAATTCCACACCTTGCTCGTTGTGCGCCACATCAAACAACCAATGGCGATGATGGCTTTCACGATAATCAAAGCGCCCTGCCAGTTTGACAGTTTGCAATGCCTGCTCGATGGCACTTACATCGACTTTCAACGGGCTTGCAAGTACCGCCGATAGTGCATTAGCAGTATTGGTCAAGGATAGCGCAGGGCGTGGTAGTTGCAAGGTAACTGCCGCATTACTGTATTGCCAAATTATTGAGTCAATATCGCGGTAGCTAAAATCTTGCCCAATTTGATAACAAGTCGCTTGCTTATTATCGATAGCGTGCTGCACGCTAGATGGCATTTCAATAGCACCATAAACTAAAGAAATACCTTGGCGCAATATACCTGCTTTCTCGCGACCGATGTCCTCAACATTGTCACCGAGCCAGTCGACATGATCGATACCAATATTAGTAATCACTGCCATATCAGGATCAATAATATTGACCACATCTAACCGTCCGCCTAATCCAACTTCTAACACCCATACATCACAGTCTGCCTCAGCAAATATGAGTAATGCTGCCAGCGTTGTCATCTCAAAGAATGACAAGGTCAAATCGCACTCTAAACGTGCTGCTTCGACTTTGCTAAAAGCATCAATCAGCGTCTCATCGCTGACCATTTCGCCATTGATACGCACGCGCTCATTAAATACGCTCAAGTGTGGCGATTGATATAGTGCCGTCTTATAACCTGCAGCTTTACACATTTCGGCGATAACAGCGGTCGTAGAGCCTTTACCATTGGTGCCTGCCACAGTGAAGACATAAGCGTCATCTTTAGCTGACTTTACTACTCCTAGCGCTTCGGCAACAGGCAATACACGCGATAGTCCCATATCTATTGCAGACACATGTATTTGCTGCATATAATTTAGCCATTCGGTCAAGCTGACCAAACCAACGTTGTCGTTAGGGCTACTAGAGTTGGATGCTACAAGATCAGACATGGATAAAACCTATAGGAAATTTAATAAGAAATAGAAATATATGTGTTGGCTAAAACCAAAAATAGCATTTACCGTGCAATGACGATAAATGCTATTAGAGGGTCTTGCATATGCAGTAGATGTTAGCACGCGGCTAGGCGTTTATGCACTCAATAATTGACTCATGATACTGAGCCATACATCTCATTAAGCATCTACATTAGGTACGTGGCACAGTTTTGCGAGCAAACGATAGATCGTATCAATCAGTTGATGACGATGCACCACTTCATCTACGACGCCATGCTCTAATAAGAACTCTGCACGTTGGAACGGCTCTTCTAACGTCTCACGCACGGTCTGCTCGATTACACGCTTGCCCGCAAAGCCAATCATCGCTTTTGGTTCTGCCAGATGGATATCACCCAGCATGGCCAATGACGCAGTCACACCGCCATAAACAGGATTCGTCAATACCACAATATATGGAATACCAGCGATTCTCAAACGTTCAATCGCTGCCGCCGTGCGTGCCATTTGCATCAATGACAACAGACCTTCTTGCATACGCGCACCGCCAGAAGCAGCAAAGCACACTAACGGTGCTTTTTGCTCAAGCGCTCTTTCAGCGGCTTGTACAAAACGATCACCGACCACTGAACCCATCGAGCCGCCCATAAAGCGGAAATCAAAGGCACAAGCGACGATATCAAGGTTACGCAGTTTACCGTACATGGCAACCAGCGCCTCACTCTCGCCTGTCTTTTCTTGTGCTTCGCTCATACGCGCAGGATATGGCTTGCTATCCACAAAGCTCAGCGGATCTTTGGCAGTGAATTCTTGCCCTGTCTCGCCGTCTACTTGATCAAGCAACCAATTCAAGCGCTCACGAGCACTCATCGGTAAATGATGATCACAGTGTGGACACACATAGCAGTTAAAAATCAGTGCGGTGTTGGTAATCACAGAATGACAATTGCTGCATTTGGTCGACGGTTCAGTCTCTACCGCGGTCAATTGCGCAGTTAATTGCTGCTTGATACCTGGTATAGGACGGTTAAACCATGACTGCCTCTCCGCGTTGCTGTTTGGCTCGGCTTTAGCAGTATTATTATCGAGTTTTGTTGCTGTATCAGTCATATTATTTGCCATCATAAAAGGCTTATTGACAAGTTGGCTCATTCGCTTGTCATTGAGAGTTTAATGGTTGTCTAAACAAAGCGTCAAACCCAGTCATAACATGAGCAATTATGCGACACGTTGATGTATCAATCTTACGTGTCGATCATTTGGTTAGGTGCTTGTTGATAGATGATGTGCTTGTTGAGACTTTTTGGCAAATGCTTTTTGGCAAATGCTTTTTGAAACTAGTCACTGACAAACCACGGCTATCAGACGCCATATAATAGTCATGTTAGTTTACACTCGTAAACTAAATTTAGCAAAGTCATTTAACGTCATCTTTCAGTAACGTTTTTGAGTCATTGATTCCCATTATTTAACTTCGTGATTCAAGGCCAATTACTCAAAATAACCCCTTCAAACCAGTTATCGCCTTTATAACTATTACCTTTATCAAATCGCCTCAATTAGATACTTAAAACATCATGCCGCTGTTAGCTTAATAAAAGCGATACTAGGATAATGAATATTAAGCACTCAGACTGTCTAAAGCTGCACGCAGCTCATCCATTTTTGCCATGATGTTTTGCTGAGCACTTGCTACCGCATCGGTATCATTGGCATCAATATCTGCAAAATTCTGTACCAATGCACTACCCACGATAACACCATCCGCATGAGTACCAATTGCTTTTGCAGAAGCGCCATCACGGATACCAAAGCCGACGCATACTGGCAAGTCTGTTTCTGCTTTGATTGCTTGAACTTGAGTTGCTACATCGTCAGTATCTAGCGTGGCTGAGCCCGTCACACCTTTTAGCGATACATAATAAATATAGCCGCCGCAATGAGTCAATACTTGCTCACGGCGCTCAGGCAACGTCGTTGGCGATAGCAAAAAAATCTCATTCATTGAATGGTCGGTCAAATGCTGCGTAAAGCTACCCGCTTCTGCTGGTGGCAAATCTACCATCAACAAACCATCAACACCTGACTGCTCGCATAGATCCACAAAATTATCGTAACCGATAATCTCTACAGGATTAAGATAGCCCATCAAGATGATTGGCGTTTGCGTGTCGGTTTGGCGAAACTCTGCCACCATCTTTAGCGCATCACGAGTACTCGTACCTGCTGCTAATGCACGCTCGCCAGCCAACGCAACCACAGGACCATCTGCCATCGGGTCAGAGAATGGTAAGCCGACTTCGATCATATCGGCGCCGTGCTTGACTAAGTCATGCAATAGACCGACGGTCGTTGCAGGATTAGGATCGCCTGCCATCACATAAGGGATCAGGGCTTTTTTATTTTGTGATTTTAAAGTTTCAAAAGTGCTTTCAATTCTGGTCATAGTGGTCTCTTATAATTTTGTTAAATAAATTTTTAGCTTATATAAGTGTATTCTTACCAGCCAATATCCATTAAATTATCATGGTTATCTTGCGACAAATATTTAATATCATCAGTTCTTTGCTTATGAAAAGTATTCATAATATTTAGAATTTCACGCAAATCAATATAATACCGGCCATTCAAAACATTGTAATGCTCATATAACGTAAATTTTTTGTGAGCTAACAAGCCTTCAAGTCTTTTACCTTTATTTTTCATAGCTGCAACATGCTGTTTTTTATATATTATCGAAAAACCAATACCAGAATGACTACTTTGATTTAGATAAAACTTTTCAACATCATCAAAGCTTACTATCTGATCATGATGTAGCTTATCAATGAATATAAAGAAGCTAGATAGAAAGCTAATGCTATCTTCTTTAATAACCATGATTGGCACATGTTTCCAAGTCAACCGCTTTGCAACCCATGGATTTGGCACAACAAAACCTTTTTGGGCACGATGCAACCAATATATCATCAGAAATAAAAACAACATGGGTATAGCTAAAAGAGACCAAATCCCAAGAATATTTCTTAAAATTTCATCAATTGTCGTAACCGTATAACCTGTCGAAAACTCCCAAACGGCCATAAAGACATACATCACTGACCATACAATGACAACTATAAAGAAACCATAACTCTGCCAAAAACTGACGCTTTCAGTAGGTACACCCACACTTATTGTGACTGGCGCTGTTAGCACTGCTTGGTCTGGATACTTGCCCAACTGGCTAGGCTTACTCGGTATTAAGCGGTTCAAATTCATGGAGGTATACTATCGATAATAAAAAAATAGCTAGCAATATTGATAACTACTCTACTCTATAGAATGAAGTAATTATCAATTAGCGTATTGAGATTTATGATACCTAATCAAGTTAATACGCTGCTAAACTTTCTTATACAACCATCTAAACTACTCTACTCTTACTACATCTCAATCCCTTCTGCCTTCATCACTGAATGCAAATCTTTGTCACCGCGACCTGACATATTAACGATGATTGTCTGATCAGGTGTCATGGTTTTAGCCAGTTTCAATGCATACGCGACAGCATGAGCAGTCTCAAGCGCAGGAATGATGCCTTCTTTACGCGTAGACTCATGGAAACCTTCTAGCGCTTCTTTATCCGTACAGCCGACATACTCGACGCGCTTCATATCTTTTAAGAAGCTATGCTCCGGACCAACACCTGGGTAATCAAGACCCGCTGAGATAGAATGCGTCTCTTGGATCTGACCATCATCATCTGCCATGAGGTAAGTACGGTTGCCATGTAGCACGCCGATACGACCAGCCGCTAATGGCGCTGAATGACGACCTGATTCAATGCCATCACCTGTCGCCTCGACGCCATACATTTTCACTTCAGTATCGTTTAGGAAATCAAAAAACAAGCCAATCGCGTTTGAGCCGCCACCGACACAAGCAACCAACGCATCTGGCATTTTGCCTGTTTTTTCTAAATGCTGGATACGGGCTTCTTTCCCAATAATGGCTTGGAAATCACGAACCAATAGCGGATAAGGGTGCGGCCCTGCAACGGTACCAATAATATAATACGTGCTATCAACATTGGTCACCCAATCACGCATGGCCTCATTCATCGCGTCTTTTAGCGTGCGTGAGCCAGAAGTAACCGGCACGACTGTCGCCCCAAGCAAACGCATACGATAAACGTTCATTTTTTGACGTTCAACATCGTCAGCACCCATATAGACGATACATTCTAGGCCCAAGCGCGCAGCAATCGTTGCGGTCGCGACACCATGCTGTCCTGCGCCAGTTTCGGCGATGATACGTTTTTTGCCACACATCTTGGCAAGCAGTGCTTGTCCAATGGTGTTGTTTACTTTGTGCGCGCCAGTATGGTTCAGGTCTTCACGCTTAAAATAAATTTGCGCGCCGCCGATCTCATCACTCAAGCGTTTGGCATGATATAGCGGCGTTGGGCGACCGACATAATTAACCAAATCGTTATGATACTCTTCCCAAAACGCTGGATCTGCTTTGACTTTGGTATAAAGCGTCTCAAGCTCTTCTAATGCGGCCATCAGCGTCTCAGAGACAAAGCGTCCACCATGTACACCGAAATGGCCGCGTGCATCAGGGTATTGGTTAAAATCTTGCACGTTTTCAGGATTGGTAAAGGTGTTTACAGATTGTGCTGTAGTAGATAAATCTTTGTTCGCGACATGACTCATGGTAATTCCTACTGTAATAAGTGGTATTTTTTAGAATAAATATAAAGAGAAAAATGAAATAAGATTGGAACGGAAAAATCGGAATAACGACCAAATAAGCCTATTATATATAGAAAATAACCTACGATAATAAACTTAAATGGCGTCAGTGACCGTAGCGTTTTGCCATCGGTCGCGCTTGACCGCTTTCATAAAGGCACGCATCTTGGCAGCATCTTTTTTGCCTTTATCAACCTCGATACCACCACTGACATCGACGCCGTAGATGGGCAGATTTGATGTCTCTGCGACATTTTGCGCATCAAGACCACCAGCCAATACAATTGGTAACGCGCTGTCATGGGGAATGAGACTCCAGTCAAAGCGCTGCCCTGTCCCGCCATATGCCGCTTGATGATAAGCATCCAGCAAAATACTACTGGCACCTGCGTCAGCAAACTGTGCAATCTGAGCACGAACGCTATCTGGCGTGTCTTGCTCTGCATTGATACGCAATGCTTTGATCCAGCGTTTATTGACACTGCTTGCCAGCTGCTCGCATTGTTCAGGCGTTTCATCACCGTGAAACTGAATGATATCAAAAGGTACATCGTTTGCTAATTTGACTAGCTCATCTTTAGGCATATTGACCACTAACGCCACCACGCTCACAAAAGCAGGCACGGCAGCACTCAATGTCTGTGCTTGCTCTATCGTGACCGCACGCGGACTTGGCGGATAAAACACCAAACCGACTGCGTCTGCACCTAACTGTGCCGCAGTCTGTATATCACTAAGCTGAGTAAATCCGCAAAACTTAACGTGCATTTTGTGACCTTGGATTTTATATTCATAAATCTGACATCGATTATAGCGGCATCAGATAGCGTCAGACTAAAGATAAATCGTGAGATATGATGAGAATTTGTTACGCGAACGGCAAAGCCATTGCATCCAAAAACTTATCCTAGCATACTTTTATGCCGAGTTTTGTTTATGATTGCGATTGATTCATATAGGGATACTTTGATGTCAAAGACTACTAACAACCATGGTAGCAATAATAAAAACAATGACAGTAGCGATAGCGACAATCCGTTGCATTACTTGATGTGGTTTCGTCGAGATTTGCGCATTCATGATAATACTGCATTGGCAGCACTGTGCGAGCGGGCTAATGAAGACAATGCATCGGTATCCGCCATATTCTTTTTGACGCCCGAGCAGTGGCAACAGCATGACACCTCTTTGGTGCAAGTCGACCATATTACTCGTACGTTACCTATACTAGCAAAGGATTTGAAATCACAACTGAATATCACTTTAACAGTACAGCTCTGTCCAAGCTTTTCTGACTGTATAGAGTCTCTGACGAGCTTATGTAAGGACAACGACATCAGCTGCGTCATGGCTAACCATGAATACGAAGGCAATGAGATTGATCGTGATGAGGCATTGAGTGAGCAGCTTGCAAAAGACGACATCGAGTTTGTCCGCTGGCATGAACAATGTATCTTGCCACCGCTGAGTATCACGACAAATGACGGCGATAGTATGTATAAAGTCTTCACGCCGTTTCATAAGAAATGGCGACATACGCTAGACGTTAGCACCATCCAGACGCATGACGCGCCAGCAGTCGACTGCGATGATAAAATCGAGCTAAAATCATCGAAAAATAGTGCCCATACAGTTGACGATATCAAAGCCCTCAGTGAAGAAATGCTTGGTGATTATCAAAAGACGCTGCAAAAAGAGGACTCGTTACAGCATATCGATATGAAAGCCCAACTCACAGCCGCAAGGGACGCCTATCCTGCAGGGGAGTCTGCTGCTTGCCAGCGCTTAGATGAGTTTGTCGCTGATGATATCAATGACTATGATGTCAGCCGCGATGTGCCACACCTGCATGCCACCAGTCAGCTATCCGCTTATCTCACTATAGGGTCTATCAGCCCTCGACTCTGCTATCTACAAGCCAGCAAAGTACAAGAAAAGCTACACGGTAATGATGGCGATAATGAAGATATCGACCGCTGGATAAGCGAGCTTGCATGGCGAGATTTTTATCGTCATGTGCTGGTCGATAAGCCAAACCTGATTCGCCATAAAGCGTATAAAGAGGACACTGACACCAAAGTTAGTTGGTCATACGATGAAGAGGATTTTAAATCATGGTGCACAGGCAAAACAGGCGTACCATTGGTCGATGCTGCGATGCGCTGTCTGAACGCTACTGGATTTATGCACAATCGACTGAGAATGGTCACAGCAATGTTTTTGACCAAAGACTTGTTGATTGATTGGCGCTTGGGTGAGCGCTACTTTATGCAGCAGCTCATCGATGGGGATTTTGCCTCCAATAATGGCGGCTGGCAATGGAGCGCATCAACAGGTACTGACTCAGCGCCCTACTTCCGTATTATGAACCCCTTTAGCCAAGGAAGCACTCATGATAAAAAAGCGATATTTATCAAAACGTGGCTACCAGAACTAAAAGACATCCCCGCGAGCACTTTGCATAGTGAGGATAAAATGCGTAAAGCACTGGCGAAGGGTGGAGACTTTGCAAATGCTGACTACCCTGCGCCTATGGTCGAACATAAATCAGCACGTAAGCTCGCCATTGCTGAATTTAAAAAAGAGTAAACTAGCTATTAGTGACTGCTGGCAACTGACATGCGCCTGCACCCTGCGTGTTGACCGTCACGACAGCACCCGTTAAAGCAAACAGCTGCTGCAATTGCGTTTGAGCATTTTGCAGCGCCATATTCATGACATCTCCTCGGCAAGCACGCTCTAGCACTTCTTTTTTTGCCATGGTTTGTGCTTGCGCCAATATCTTAGGATCAACTTGCATCATGCCAAAAGCGCCTGTCTGCCAGTCATAAATCTCGATATCATCTAAATATACTGAAAATATCTCTGTAGGTGGTAAGGTAATATTGATTTGTGGCATGGCTGAGGCAGGTGCATTATTCGCTGCTTGCTCATCCTCTGCATCAGTTATAGTTTGAGTAGGCTGAATGACCTGCACCATCTCAGGCGTCAAAGCACTCAGATCAACCCCTGCTTCGACGCGGCCATGAGCGATGAAAAGCGCTTTTTGTTCATCTTGCCACAGCTTCATCCAACTCCCTGGACGCTCACTCGTAATCACCGTATCAACGCTGAACGCGACGGTATGGAGTCTGTTTAATTGCTGGATTTGCGTGACCACGCCTTCTCGAGTGATGGTTTCTATCGGTTCTTCTTCTGTGATTTTTTGCGCGCTATAAATAGCAAAAACGATGGCTGCTAAGCCAATGAGCAATATCACCCAAGACATCGTAGCAATAGGCTGCTTCGCTGGCTTGTGGGTGCCATTGGTACTGTTCATATCAGGACTACTCATAGAAGTTACCTTTATAAAAGTGCATCGTTATAAGAGTGCATCGTTTTTCAGATGACTAACGATTTTATGTAATTAAAACAAATACTTAACCTGTAAATGCGACTATTGTGCAGTAAATTCAAGTAGTGGCTACCAATCTTCTACATAATACATAAATCAGGCAATCTCCAAAACATACATTACCTTTGGCTTAAAAGCTTATCAACAACTCAATTATTCGAGCCTCATCTCAGCCTTTGTATAACGTTCGGTCTGAAAAGATAAAAAGTCATTGCGTCTTAGGCGAACTTTACCTAACATAGTCAGATTGTATGTATAAAATGTCAGTCTTTTAGCATTATCAGGCTCTTGCCCTGAATATCTTGCATTTCGGCATGTTCATACCTCAAATCAAATTTGCCTCTCTTGTTTACTCTTATAAGAGTGGTTCTTACTGATGTGCTTTTTTATACCAGCATGTGAGTAACTAGGAAATACCCTAGAATATTGCTAAGTGATAAAGGTAAGCTTGCGGCGGCAATGAAACGATTAGCCATACGCTCAACATCCTACTATTTCTTATTTTTTTATCAAAGATAAGGTTACGCTTTATTTATGAAAGCCAGTCAATTTTTATTTGCCACACTAAAAGAAACCCCAAGTGATGCCGACATCGCCTCAAGCCAATTGATGGTGCGTGCTGGTCTTATCCGCAAGATCGCTTCTGGATTGTATATTTGGTTGCCCATGGGTCTGCGTATTTTGCAAAAGGTTGAGCGCATCGTTCGTGAAGAGATGCAAAACATCGGCGCACAAGAGTTGCTGATGCCGATGACGCAGCCTGCTGAGCTATGGCAGACCAGCGGACGCTTTGAAGACTACGGCCCTGAGCTACTGCGTTTCAAAGACCGTCATGATCGTGACTTTGTGCTGGGTCCAACGCATGAAGAAGTCATCACCAATCTGGCAAAAGGCGAGCTACGTAGTTATAAGCAACTACCGATTACTTTCTTTCAGATTCAAAGCAAATTCCGTGACGAGATTCGTCCACGCTTTGGTGTGATGCGCGCACGCGAATTTACCATGAAAGATGCTTACTCGTTTCATATCGATCAAGCCTCACTTGCTGAGACTTATCGAGATATGTACGACGCCTATACTCGTATCTTTAGCCGTTTGGGTTTTGACTTTCGCGCGGTACAAGCGGATTCAGGCTCTATCGGCGGCTTTGCCTCACATGAGTTTCATGTTTTGGCAGACAGTGGCGAAGATGACATTGCCTTCTCAACCATCTCTGACTACGCAGCCAATATTGAGCTTGCTGAAGCCATTAGCACAGGCGAGCGTCAGCCTGCGACCCAAGAACTGACCAACGTTGATACCGTTAATATGCCAACCTGCGAAGCGGTTGCTGCGCATTTAGATATTCCACTTGCCACCACCGTGAAAACTTTGATTGTCAAAGGTCATACGCCAGAAGGCGAAGAGCAGTTGGTTGCGTTGGTACTGCGCGGCGATCATACGCTCAACGACATCAAAGCGGAAAAAATCGAAGAAGTAAACACGCCGCTGACTATGGCGAGTGAAGAGGAGCTAAAAGCCGCAGGACTGCTCAAAGGCTATATCGGTGTCGATCTAGATATCCCTGTGTTCGTCGATCGCGCAGCGGCTATTCTCTCTGACTTTGTCGCTGGTGCCAACGAAGTCAACAAACACGCAACCGGAGTCAATTGGGATCGTGACGCGCACATCACACGCATCGTTGATATCCGCAACGTACTCGAAGGCGACGCCTCACCTGATGGTCAGGGAACCCTACAAATCAAACGCGGTATCGAAGTTGGTCATATCTTCCAGTTGGGTGATAAGTACTCACAAGCACTTGGCTGCAGCGTCTCAGGCGAAGCTGGCAAGCCGGTAACCTTGATGATGGGCTGCTATGGTATCGGCGTCAGCCGCATCATCGCGGCTGCCATCGAGCAAAACCACGATGATAACGGTATCATGTGGCCACAAACGCCTGATGTAAAAGACTCACTTGCGCCTTTTGAAGTGGCTATCGTACCGATGAAGTCAAAAGAAGAGACGGTCATGCAGACTGCCACTGAGCTTTATGAGACGCTAAAGGCCAAAGGTGTCAACATCCTACTGGACGATCGTAACGAACGCCCAGGAGTGAAGTTTGCTGATTTAGAATTGATTGGTATTCCACACCGTATCGTCGTGTCTGATCGTAACATCGCTGAAGACAAATACGAATATGTCAATCGTCGTGACGGTGAAAAAGAGTTGCTTAGCCGTGACGAGCTACTGGCAAAATTGGGCTGTGAATAAATCGTAGTCCAAGCATACAGCGTCAGTAAATTGAACGTCAGATATGTTTGATTTGAGACACAAGAAAAGCGCCTATCCCATTAAATGAGATAGGCGCTTTTTTGTACGACTTATAAATTATTGGCGAATCAGGCGACTCGGCGCAGGCAATAGTGCCATATCGCTAACACGGCAAGGGTTAATATCGATACCGCCGCGGCGCGTGTACCATGCCCGCACCATCAGCGTCTCTGGCTGATAATACTGACTCAAATCTGCAAATATCTGCTCAACACACTGCTCATGAAAGCCGTTGTGCTGACGAAAACTTAATATATAACGTAGCATATTTGCGTTGTTAAAAGTCTTATCAGTCGTTATCGACACGGCTAGTGTGCCCCAATCTGGCTGATTGGTCACAGGGCAATTACTACGCAGCAGATTAGAATAAAAAACATAAGGCTGATTGCTGTTATTTGCCACACGTTCACTGCTCGCTTCTGTTTCATCATTACTCAACAGTGATGCATCAGGATGCTCAGTTAACTCGATTTTTCCCGTGCTACCTGCCAATGCGTCATCAATACAAATACCTGTTGGCTGGGCTATTAGCAGGCTTGCTGCATCATTCAGCGTAAATAACTCCACCTGTACTTCCGCTTGCAAACAGGCTGACAGGTCTTTAGCGATCAACGCTTGAACGTCATTCCAACTGGCGAACTCTGTAAAATTGATACTGTTCAAATATAGCTTGAGCGATTTTGACTCTACGATAAAGGGCGAGCTGGCAGGAATACTAAACCGCGCCATCGCCACTTGCGAAATACCTTGTAGATTTAACCAAGAGATCTCGAATGCCTGCCACCAATCTACGCCGACCGTTAGTTTGTCAGCGTGCCAGCCAATCACATCACGTCCCATACTACGTGCAATAGGATATAGCGTCTCTGGGCTATACTCAGTCGGATAATCGGTGGTTTGTTCTCCTAAAATACCATGAATACTCATAAACGGCCCTAACTGCTAAATAAGTTGCTAAATAATGTACGTAATATTGATAGGTCGCTATTTTACCCCAATCGACTTGTCAGCGTGCGCCTTTTATGTGTGTCTCGCTGTCATATTTTACATTATGAAAAGGTTGCGCGATATCATAAAGCTGCCTTTAACTATCCTCATTGTTTGACCAAAATTAGCCAAAACCTATATCGCTTGGAATGTTACAGTTGCCTTTTTTTGCTTGTCACGTCCTATGATACAAAAAATCCCTTTAGGCTCAGCTTGGATGGTCAACGCTGCATTCTTGTTTGCCACGATGAGTATTTTGGTCAAAAATGCCGCCACCAACTTGCACATGAATGAAGATGAACTGGCGTTTTGGCGCTCCCTATTGCCTGCCCTCGTCATTTTTGGCACCACCCTTGCGCGCAAAAAGACCCTGAAGACGCCATTTTTTGGGGTCATATGCAGCGCAGTTTAGCAGGCACAACGGCACTATTACTGGCATTTTATAGCTTATCTTTGTGCTGATTAACCCCTGCATTTACATAACAAGTGTCATTTTATTCAAAAAAAACGGATAGGTATGATAAGACTGATGCTTTCTTTTATCACAAAAGAAATTACCAAGACCTACACACCTATCCGAAAAATAATGCTACCAAATTGAATAAGAAAAAAGACAAGGCGTCAAACTACTAACAATCAGCAGCTTAGACGATAAAGCAAACTACAAACGCACGCGCGAACCGTTACTGAGCAAGCGATAAGCAATGGTATAAAATATCGCACAGAACACAAAAATCGCTGCCATCGAATACCAAACGTTGACATCAGAGTAGCCCAAGATACCGTAACGGAAAGAGTTGACCATATAGACGATAGGGTTTAATAGCGAGATGTTTTGCCAAAATGGTGATAAATTTTCCATCGAATAGAACACGCCGCCAAGATAGGTCAGCGGGGTCAATACAAAGCTTGGAATGATAGAGATATCATCAAATGATCGCGCAAACACCGCATTGATAAAACCGCCTAGTGAGAACAAAATAGACGTGCCAAGTACCGTAAATACAGTGACAAATAAATGCTCGATACCGAGGTCAGTAAAGAATAACGCGACAATCGAGACAATCACCCCGATAGCCAGTCCACGGAAGATACCACCGCTGATATAACCCATCAAAATTGCATGCTTGGAGACGGGTGAAACGAGCAGCTCCTCGATACTAGACGTGAATTTGGCACTAAAGAAGCTTGAGACCACGTTCGAGTAACTGTTGGTAATGATCGACATCATGATCAAACCTGGTACGATGAACTGCATGTAGGGCACGCCGCCCATCTCACCTACGCGCGAGCCAATCATCTTACCAAAAATGACAAAGTACAAGCTCATCGTAATCACTGGCGGTAATAGCGTCTGCGGCCAAATACGCAGAATACGGCGCACTTCTTTGAACCAAATAGTACGAAACGCAATCCACTTTTTACTGAGTGACATCGTTTTATTATGATCGATTAGTTCCTGACTCATAATCCCGCCTCCTTCATGCTGTTTGCACTTTCAATATTTTTGTCAACCAAGCGCATAAACAACTCTTCTAGACGGTTGGCTTTATTACGCATACTACCGACTTTGATGCCTTTATCAGACAACTGATCAAAGACACCATTTAATGACTCGCCTTCTGTCAGGGTGACTTCTAGCGTCTGCTTATCTGGCTGGGAGATGTCTGTCACTCCGGTCAGGGCCAATTGCTCATTGAGCGGCGTCTCTAGATCAAAGACAAACGTCTCTACTGACAACTGCGCCAATAAATCTTTCATTTCTGTATTAATACGAATCTCACCGTGATCCAAGATCGCAATGCGTTTACACAGCTGCTCAGCTTCTTCCAGATAATGAGTCGTTAGAATAATCGTGGTGTTTTCTTCGATATTAATCTGCTGCATAAACTCCCACATCGAGCGGCGCAGTTCAATATCGACTCCAGCCGTTGGCTCATCGAGAATCAATAATTTTGGCTTATGAATCAACGCTCGGGCAATCATCAGACGGCGCTTCATACCGCCAGATAAATCACGTGATTTGCTGTCGCGTTTATCCCAAAGCCCCAGTGCTGTCAGCAGTCTTTTTGCGCGTGGTTTGGCTTCTTTTGCTGGAATACCAAAGTAACCTGCTTGCGTAATCAAGATATCTTCGACTTTCTCAAACATGTTGAAATTAAATTCTTGCGGTACTACGCCAAGGTACTGTTTGGCAATCGAAGGGTTCTCTAATAAATCTGTTCCAAAAATATGGACACTACCCGTTGTTGGCTTAAATAGTGAACTGATAATGCCAATCATGGTGGACTTACCTGCGCCATTTGGGCCAAGCAGTGCAAAGAACCCACCTTGTGGTACGGTTAAATCAACCCCTTTTAACGCCGAAAACCCATTGTCATAGGTTTTGGATAAGCCTTGGATAGAAAGTGCTGGTACATCAGACATGAAGACCTCTTATTTTTTATCAATTTGTATAAAACACGATTTTAGAATAATAGGCCGTGTTGAACATTCGACTGTCATTATCATACTGACCGAGGCCATATAAAAATGTTCAACACGCTCTACTATCTAGAAGACACGGTGTAATCTCATAAAATGAGGCTGCTAATCGCAAATTTCAACTGTTTTATATTTGAAGTACCGTATTAATAATACTTATCATAAAAAAGCGCCTATCTCATTACTGAAATAGGCGCTTTATCGATAACTGTTGTAAGAGCCAGCAAAGCCGCTAGCAAAAATTAGCTTGCTTCTGCAACCATATAGTCTACAGCGTTTTGGACTTCTTCATCAGGAATGTCCGCGCCGCCTTTGGCAGGCATCGCATTGAAACCATTGATAGCATGGGTATATAGCGTATCTTTACCTTTCGCGATACGTGGTCCCCAAGCGCCAGCATCACCAAAGATAGGTGAGCCTAACAGACCAGCGGCGTGACAAGTATGGCATACCGCATTGTATACCGCTTTACCATCACGAGGACCGTCGCCAGCAGATGGGCCAGATGAGCGTGCTGTTACGTCACACACTTCATCGTCTTCAAAACATACGGTTGCAACAGGTTGAATACGGGCAATCAGATTAGGATACAAAGCAATCAGCTTTTGTACTTGCGGCGTATCTTGCGGAATCGGCTCTTCGTTAGCGGCAGGTGCTGCAGCGGCGGTCTCTTCGCCTCCTGCTGGAGCGGCACCATCAGCAGGTGCAGCGCCATCTGTGGTGTCTGCAGCAGCTTGGGGCTCACCACCTAGCGTTTGCGGCGCCTCTTCTACGACTTCTTGGCCTTCTGCGACGTCAGTCACAGTTACAGGCGTGTCGACAATATCTTCAGCTTGGCTCACCGCGATACTAGCGATTCCTAGAATGGCAGCTGCCGATAACATAACTACTTTTCTCATTCGTCACGTTCTCTTATTACGTATACAAGGACTAGCACGGCGCAGACATTCTGTCTGTCCTCCTTTGACGACCTCTAAGTCCTCAATAGCAGACAGCCATCCCGCGTGCCAGCGCACTTGCAATCGGTGATTATAAATATGAATTCTCCCCAACATTATAAGGGAAAAGGCAGGTAAATTGCCATGCTTGTTTAATGACTTGGCTGTTTTTTCTTAAAAAACCTCAATCACGACTGTCATTTATTGGCTTTATGCGTTTTATTTGTTAGACTAAGCGGTCTTTATTTCTAGGCATCTTATGCTGGTTATCATGCGCATCTAAGCGTGACAGTCAGACATATCGTTATCATATGCGCTCGTAGCTCAGTTGGATAGAGTATCGGTTTCCGAAGCCGAGGGTCGTGGGTTCGATTCCCGCCGAGCGCACCAATCATCGTATTTCACCACTTCCTAGCATTACCTCAAACCTCTAAAGCCCTTTAATATCAAAACTTCAAGTCTTTTAATATTACTTGTCATTACCTAGTAGCACCTATAGAATGTTGTTAAATTTGTTGTTAAAACATTTAACATCTTTTACGGCGCCCTGATTATGAGAAAAGACTATCTATTAACTGATAACGGTGTGAAGGCCATAGCTAAGCAGTCGGCACCTGACAAAGTCACCCGTCACAGTGATGGTAATAGTTTATCTCTAATACAACATCCTAACGGCTCACTGTTTTGGCAAATGTCATACCGCTATCAATCGGTCAAAGACATTAAGCCCAAACAAAAAACCTACCAAATCGGTATCTATAAATCATCAAAACAAGTGATTGATTCATCATTCAAGCCGCAAGTATCACTAAAGCAAGCGCGTATCGAACGTGACAAGGCAAAAGCATTATTGGCTGATGGTATCGACCCCACCGAACACAAAAGCGTTGAGAAGAACAACTTTGAGCAAAAGGACTTATTTAAAGTCATTGCTACAAGCTATCTTGATGAAAAATCCAAGACCACCGCAAAGAACGTACAAAAGCTGCAAGGGTTCTTAGACAACCACATCTTAAAACATTTAGGTGACTACCCTATTGGTGCCATCACCGCGCAAGATATTATTAAGACAGGGCTTGCCATTCAAGCCACTTTTGAGCAGCAAGGCAAACACACCTCAGAGACCGCGCATAAGTGCATGGGGTTGATCAGCGCCATCTTTGAGTATGCTATTAATACGCTAGGCTATGATATTACCAATATTGCTATTGGACGTAACAAGGCACTTAGACCGCATAAAGCCGAACGCATGAAAGCGGTAGAGCAGCACCAATTCCCCGAGTTGCTACGTCATATTGACAATTATATAAAAAACCACCCTAACGGTCATGAGCAGACGGTTGCTGGCTTGCAACTGATGACACTATGCTTTGTTCGTACTAAAGAGTTAAGATTTTTTGAATGGTCAGAAATTGACTATCATAAAAATGTATGGCGCATTCCAGCGCATAAAATGAAAATGCGCCAAGATCATATTATTCCTTTATCACCGCAAGCAATTGCGGTCATTGAACGTATGCGTCCCCTAACAGAGCATACAGGCTATGTGTTCTATAACTTTGAGTCAAACAAGACTTATAGTGAAGCATGGTTCAATCAGGCGCTACAGCGTATGGGTTACACAGGCGATCCCTACCCTAAGATGACTGGCCATGGTTTTAGGCAACTTGCCAGCACAGGGCTGTATGAACTCAAATTCTCGAAAAATGTTATTGAAATCCAACTATCGCATCTTGATCAATCGAGTGTTAAAAACCGATACGATCTATCTGCTCATCTTGCTGAACGCCAAGTAATGATGAATCAATGGGCAAGACATATTGATAACTTACGAACAGGTTGCGCAGTTAACTTTGGCTTATTAAGTCCTGAAGCATTAAATAATGTCATGACAGAAAGAGGCAGGCAGGAAATGCAAATTGTAGCATACGAAAAAGAGACTCTAATTCGCTATTTAAAATCAAAAGGCGTATCGCAAGAGATATTAGCCAAACTTGCCGAGCAGCTTTAACAACATGACACGTCAGCTTTTAGCTATAAATATGCCACAAAACAGCACTGCCAGAACTGACAAAACCGAACATGATAGCGTCAATCGCTGTCACAACCAATTGCAAGGCTAGGACTAATTACCCGAACGACAGCAACTGCACCCTTAGCTGTCAGCGCCTTGCTCCTTTTTTACTTTAGGGGTGTGAGGGTGCGAATGTGGCGTTACTTGATACGTTAAAAGACAGACAGGATAATAAATATATTTCTTTTTGGGGGTTAGTTTCTAATATCATTGCTGTTGATGAGGAAAGAAGCGATAGCTCTTACGCTAGTAATGAAACTTATCCAACAGTAGTAGAGGCTTTATTAAGATTGAAACTGCATGAAAAAGTTCGCTACTTTATTTATGATCCTGATGATTTTACTTTTAGTCAAATAGATGAACCAGAGACTGATGAAGCAAAGCTATTTTTAAAAATATTACTTCCAAAGTCTGGTAAAAAACTTGCGCCTACTGAAGTAGTAGAGATTCAGAACCAATTTAAGAATTACTTTTGGCTTAAAGAATCTATAGAACAGGTACTTCCTAATGGTATTGTTGATTTTACTAATCCATTATTTTTCGGCGCAGGAGAACTTCGTCCTTTAGAAATGAATTCTTCTTTGATTAATGCAGCATCTCTCATTGAGTTGCAACGTCTACAAGAAAGAGTAGATGAGTTAGAAGCAGAAAAATCTAATGGCAGTTTTACAATGGGAACGCCAACATTATCGCATGGTGAACCTAGGACTAATGAGCAACTAATCAAAGAGTTAGCAGATGCTAATGCAAAAATTGAACGACAAGATCAAGAAATTAATAGGCTCAATAAACATTTAACCGAGCAAGCACAAAAAGCAACTGAGGATAAAGAATTGCCGTACAACTCACAAATGGGCGTAGCTAGGATGCTTTACGGAATCTTGAAAGAGCATAAATATGACATTACAGCTACAAGAGGTAAAGCAAACGAATTGATAGAAAATGCTTCCCAAATTCATGGCACTCCCATAACTAGAAACTTTATAGCAAAATGGATTGAACTAGCCAATCAAGCTAAAAGCGATAGTACAAAATAGGGTCATATCAAATATTTTAGGGTCATGTGACCGTCATGTGACCCTTATAACCTTATCTTAATCCGTAACATTTGCCCCATAGCACAGCCAATTACTGGCTATAACCAACCCCGCTATGGAGTAAATGATTATGACCTTAGTCGATCAATATCTAAGAATGGCAGACCTTGCCAATCAACCTGAGCGTAAAGCCAAGACTTATACCACTAGATCAGGCCAACAGCGCACCGTCACTGCCAAAGCCGCCACACGCGGCATCACTGGCTTCTCTGCTAAGCACATCTACCATTTAATCAATGAAGGCAAGTTCCCAGCACCCGTAAAGATCGGACGTGCTAGCTTGTGGCGTTTGTCTGATATTAATGCATGGCTTGCCAGCCATGCCACAACTACTAGCGAGGTATAAGTCATGACTACCTCAAAACAGCCAACCAAGCAAACCTATAGTCAAATAATCCTTAATCATATGCTGGCAGGTAAAAGGCTTTCCAATATGCAAGCCTACGACCAGTACGGTATGACTTGTTTCTTGCAGCGTATTAGTGACCTACGCGCTGCAGGTATAGCTATTCAAGATGAAGTGATTGAGAAAAACGGCAAACGGTACAAGTCTTACTGGATAGACCAGCCAGCCAACACGACCGACAGCGAGGTGACCCTATGAATAACCATCCCAGCGTAACTATCGACACTCCAGTCGAACGCCTAGTAACCGTGGATAGTATGTACTTACGCCTTATGAATGATCGCGTACAAGACATTTATAACAGTACTGAACACTTAGCCACCGCGCTAGACGCTATCAAAACAAAAGACCACGTTAGCCAAGGCGTTCTTGTGGCAGTCAAGGCGGCATTGTTTGCCAATAGCGAGCTGGCAGGTGTTGTTAGCGAAATGTTTTGTGACTACGCATTGCCTTACCAAATGGAGGCAAAAGACCATGAGTAACGATAACAAAGCCAATCTAAAGCCCCGTCACGGGCAGCCCAGCACCAGCCAGCCACATAAGCGTGGCTTGCTACTTAGCTTTATCATATTCATGGTATGGGTAGCAGGTATTGGCTTGCTACTTTCATTGATAGCTTGCCAGCCAAACCAACCTGTAGTCTTCATTATAGGGATGAGCAGCCTATGAAAACCTACTACAAGAGATATAGAGTCACATGCCAGCCGAACCAGTCGCAAGCAAGGGGGAATAGATGACCACTACACCACAAATTGACAGCAAAGAAAAAGCCCATGCGGACAACATGGGCAACTTCATTGGCTATATTGCTGATATTGAAAATGCGACACCTGAACAGCGCGCACAAGATGACAGTATTAGCCAGTTAGACGGCTTGCAAGATGGTTTAAACCTACCAACCAATCATATAGATAATACGCGTTATCTACACGATGATATTAGCATGAGGGGTGGCAATAGCAAAGGTGAAAAACTGCCCAATACCAATGGCAGGTACGGCCTTGTCATGGTCAACAATAAAGCCGAACCTGTCAACATAGCAGCACGCACAATAAACAGCGATGACAAGCCGCCTATCATATCGGACACCACACAGCCTAGCGCGTATGCTATTGGCTCAATGAGCCGTGATAGTGACTGGTGGCTAGTGACCAGTTTAAAAGATGCCGTTACGTTATATGCAGCTCTTGCGATACTTGATAATAAAGTGACTGTGTTAGCGTGCCTTAATCAAAGTATGTTTGATATGACGTTAAGACATTTTAGTGAGGTCAAAACCATTCATATTATAGACACGGCCCAGCACAAAGACGCATTAACGAGCCGCTTAGCAGGTGTGAATGCCATTGCTCATATCACGATAGATACCATCATTAGCAGACTGAATGAAGGTGATTTGATAGGTAACCTTATTGCAGACGCGGACACTATCGACTTGTCAATATTGGCATGGCCCACACCTGAACCATTATTAAGCGACCCAAGCAAACCGACACGCTACCCAATCGAAGCATGGCCGCCGATACTGCGAAAGCCAATAGAAGCGATTGCTTACTATACTCAAGTACCGTTAGCGATGGCAGGGCAAGCCGTTTTAGGTGCAATAGCCCATATAGGGCAAGCGCATATTGATGCACCGATGGGCAGCGAACACAAGCCAACGAGCCTTATTATCATTACAGAGGGCGAAAGCGGTACAGGCAAAACACAAGTAATGGGCCTAAGTCACTTTAAGATAGATCAGCATGAGAAGCAGCTATATTCTAATTATTTAAGTGACGTATCATCATGGGAAAATAATTTATTAAGTCTAAAAGGTAAAGACAGAGCCGCTTTTTTAGATGAAAACCCAAAGCCGCCTAACCCCGTCACTATGTTTGATGATGCAACGATTGAACCGCTTATTGATCGTTTTGTTGATGGTGAGATGTATAACGCCAGTTTATCCACTGATGAAGCAGGCCAATTTTTTAATGGTCACACCATGAAAAGTGACACCGCTGGCAGCGCGTTAGGCGCGATAACCAAGCTTTATAGTAGTGGCATAGCAGGACGCACACGCTCGCAAAAGAACGCTTACGCAAACCCAAGAACCAAAGCTTATGATGTGCGTATGACTTTTTTACTACAAGGACAGCGCGTAGTCTTAGAGAAAGCATTAACCGACCCACTGATGAGCGGACAAGGATTTTTAGCACGGGCTATGATTGCTTGCCCTGAGGACTTAAGAGGTAAAAGAGTATGGAATGATCCAAAGCGTAGGAATGACAGGCCACATGATAACCCTTACTTAATAGACTACTGGTTACGCTGTCAAAGCTTACTTGACCCACTACCAGCCAATCTACCAAACGACAGCACAGGCGCACCCATTCGCATTAAAATGCAATGGGCAAGCAATGAAGCATTACAGGCTTTTGAGGACGGTATGCAAGCGATAGAGAACCGCCAAGCAAGCGGACAGGTTTTAGAATATCTCAAAGCGTACGCCTCACGTATGGCAGAAAATGCCACGCGCATAGCCTCACTAATGGCATTCTTTGATGGCCGCAAGACCGTTACCACTGATGATATAAAACGCGGCTTTATGTTAGTAGAATATTCAACAACCGAACGCTTACGCTATCTTGATGCAATGCCCACAGGTGAACAGAACGATAGCGAAAAGTTAAGTAGCTGGCTAGTGGATAAAGCAAGAAATAAAAACCCTCATAAATTAAATAGAACTTATATTGCTAACAATGTACCTAATCCCATGCGTAAAAGCACAAAGTTATTACAGATTGAGTTAGACAAGTTAGAGTCTGCTAAACATATCAGGCAAGAAATGGAAGGTCGTAGCAGGGTGATATTTATTAACCCTAAACTATACGACTAGTATTAACACTCAAGGAAATTTGCTTAAGCTGCTTAAATAATCTTTAGCTTTTATATTTAGGGGTTTTTAATTAAGACTCTTAAATCTTAAACTTGCTTAAAGTGCTTAAACTTAACTTAAAGCCAGCCAAATTGAGACGAATCTAAGCAGTTTAAGCAACACTAAGCAAACACCTATCTTAAGCCAGTCGTACACCTATTATAGGTTACAACCAACTTAAGCAGTTTAAGCAGCTATTCTTAGATATTCAACACAACGGTAAGCCATACAGAGAATTTTATGTGTTCGATCCTTATAGACAAGTAGTGAGGCTATGTAGTGTTGATAAAACAGGTGACAAGCGTTTTTATAAGTTAATGATGCCAATGGCCGAAAGCATCTATTAAGCATATCTTGAAACGCTAGATAACAAGGAGAACAATAAATGAGTAAGTTTACGAATTTAGATGTAGCATCTTCGCATTGTCTCCAAACCCAATTTAATAATGAAAGGTAGGTGTGTATCGTCTGCCTTTTTTCTTGAGAGCAATATATTTATCAGCATACAAACTTATTGAAATTAAACCCTAATCCAAACTTGGATTACCCCTCCTAACTGCCATCATTTACTATCTCTGATACCATAAATCAGGAAGCAAAACCGTGGAAGCAAGAAAGTTAGGAAGCAAAAAACGACTTTTTCATGATTTTGGAATCTTGGCAATCGCTTAACTTATAATGGGTACAGCGGAATCAGAGAAGAAAAAAGGAATCAAAAGGAAGCAGAAAAAAAGGTGGTATTCACTTAAAGTAAATATCACCCTTAACCACCTCTTATTCTCTATATCGCCTACCCCGAAACCTCATTACCCAGCTTCGTATCAAGCATCAATCTAATAAATTTCTTAAACTGATCAGGGTTAGACAGTAAGTGCATGGTCATACCTTCGTAGGCTTCTTGGCTTTCAAATAACGCATCCATCGCCGCATCAGGATAACCGCCGAGCATAATCTGATCGGTACTGTTATTACTAAACTGCTTTACCACGATCTCATTTTCTGTGACCTTATCCCAAATCGTGTTTTGAAAGTTGATCATATCTTTATCGGTAAAGTCCTCGCCAGCGAACACCTCATTTAATCGATTAATGACCTTTGATAACAGCTCTTCTTTCTGACCCTTTGGCTTTGCTGTACCGCCACCGCCGCCAGCTTCTAACTCACCACTACCCTCCTTTAGCTTTAGATCCTGCTGGTGCAGCTTTGAGACGCGGTAATGACTCATAGCGATGTTGGTTAGGTCAATATCATCCTCATTATCCACACTTTCGCGTAATAATGGCCGCAGGTTACGGGCGTATAAGCTCAGCTTTTCCAGCTCTTTATCGTCATAGTCCACGATTTGCGACATAAACTCATACTGGCGGGTGAATGTCCCTAAGTCCTTTTTAAAGATCTCTAGCGCATCTTGATCAGCCTTAAAACCTTTGTAGTCATTCTCGGCATTGGTCATCAGCACCACATCGCCTGTCGCTTTGGTACGCTCAAGCATTTCCTTAGCGTGCTGGGCTTGCTCGCGTGCTAGCTTATAGCGTTTCTGCCAACGCTCAACTGCTGGCTTACAGATGTTACTAATGGCAGCGTTAGACTTACTCTTACTATAAAAAGCTTCAACAAACTGCTCGACCTCATGCCATAAGAAGATACCGCTGGCGCGTAGCTTTTCATACAGGTCATACACCTGATCGGGGTCAGACACATTCACTAAAGTGGCGGTCTCATAATACGGCTGGAAGGCATCGAGGATGTCTTGGGGATCATTGAAGAAGTCGAGTACAAACGTGCCGCTCTCTGCTTTGCCCTTATAGGTACGATTCAGCCTTGATAAGGTCTGTACGCAGTCCACGCCTGTCAGTTTCTTATCGACGTACATGGCGCATAGTTTCGGCTGGTCAAAGCCTGTCTGGAACTTATTGGCCACCAGCATCACTTGATAGTCATCACTATCAAACGCTTTACGCATATCACGGCCTTTGAGACCGATATTCATATTATGCTCGGTAAACTTCTCACCAAGTAGTGCGCCGCTATCAGGGTCATTATCGTTAAAGGTGACTTCCCCTGAGAAGGCAACCATAGCATTGATACCGCGATAGCCACTATCTGCAATATAGTTATCAAAGGCCAGCTTATAGCGTACTGCTTCTTTACGTGAACCAGTTACTACCATTGCCTTGGCTTGCCCGCCCAGTAAGCCTTTAATATTGTCGTTAAAGTGATCAATAATGATTTTTACTTTCTGCGCGATATTGTGCTCATGCAGTCGCACCCAGTTATTCAGCTTAATCTTCGCGCGGCGGGCATCGACCTCATCGTCATCGCTAGCCAGCTTTTGAGTGAGCTGATACATCACTTTGTAGTTGGTGTAGTTTTTTAGCACATCTAAGATAAAGCCTTCTTCAATCGCTTGACGCATAGAATAGACATGATAAGCGGCTGGCAGGTTATCACTGGCGGCTGGCAAGTCAGGGTTAGGCAGACGGCCAAACAGCTCAATGGTTTTTGGCTTCGGCGTGGCGGTAAAAGCGTAATAGCTTAGATTCGGACTGCTACGGCGGGCGGCGAGCGTGGCGTCTAAAACATCTTCACTAGAGAGCGGCTTATCATCGTCTGTATTACTGTCTATATCACCTGAGACCAGCACTTCTTTGAGCTGGCGTGCGGTAGAGCCTGTCTGTGAGGAGTGCGCTTCATCGGCGATAATGGCATAGCGACGTGATTTTAAAACGCTAGAGTCTTCAATGGCTTTGAGTACGAATGGGAAGGTCTGAATAGTGACGATAATAATCGGCTGGGAGTTGACCAGTGCTTCGGCAAGCTGCTCAGACTTTGAGCCGTCACCTTCTTTACGGTTGATTTTGCCGACTACGCCATCAGCATGTTCAAATTGATAGATAGTATCTTGAAGCTGGTCATCCAGTACAGTGCGATCAGTGATGACAATGACTGAGTCAAACTGCTTATCGCCGTCGCTGTTGTATAAGGTGGATAGCTGATGGGCAGTCCATGCGATAGAATTAGACTTACCTGAACCCGCACTATGCTGAATGAGATACTTTTGACCTGCGCCCTCAGTAATGGCCGCATCGACCAGCTTGGTCACCACGTCCCACTGATGATAGCGCGGGAACATCATGGTCTCTTTTTTGAACTTGCGCCCGATCGCGTCCTCTTCCTCATCAATCTGCAAGTGCATAAAGTGCCCAAGGATAGCCAGCAAGTTATCAGGCGTCAGCACTTCATTCCATAGGTAATCGGTGGCATAACGACTGCTATCCGCTGGCACGTCATTACCCGCACCGCCATCACTAGTGCCTTTGTTAAAGGGCAAGAAGTAAGTACTGTCACCTGCCAGCCTTGTGGTCATATAAACTTCATATTGACTGACGGCAAAGTGCACCAATGCGCCGCGCTTAAACGTCAGCAGCGGCTCGGGTTTTTTAGTATCAGGGTCTTTTGGCAGGCGTGTCTTCTTGTACTGAGTAATGGCATTTTGTACCGCTTGCTTAAACTCGGACTTTAGCTCCATCGTGGTGACAGGCAAGCCATTGACGAATAGCACGATATCGATACGGTTACGCTTAGCGACCTTGCCATTAGCGTCAGCGCCGTCTTTAAGACTGGTATAAGGGCTATACACTACCTCAGGGACGACACGGCAGATATTGGCTTCATAGCGCGCCATGGTCTCAGGATTGAGGTTGTGCTCAGGCTTGAACTGGCAAAGTGAGAAGCGCGCGTTACGAATCTTAAGCCCATGACGCAATACGCCTAATGTGCCATAAGTGCGCGAGGCTCTATCGGTAGCTTGCGCGTCCGCTTTGTTGAGCTGCTTGACTAAGGCGGCGATAAAGTGGCGCTCAGAGTCGATAGGAAAGGTACGGCAAAACTTCTCCCATTCCTGCGGCTGTGTGGTCTGCACAAAGTCGAGTACATCTTGCTCATACAGCGCGGTCTCAGCCTGATAGCCGCTGGCATGACCTACTTGCCAGCCGTGCGCTTGCATTTGAGTGACGATATCGGCTTGAAAGACAGATTCGTAAGTGACGTTGTGCGCTTTTGTCATGTTAAGTCCGTTTCAGTAATAATTTTGGCTTTAGGATCTACTTTTAGGTACAAACTTTCTTTTGTTCTTAATGTGCCTTGTAATACACTCTATCGCTAGATGTAGCATTATTTTATAATTACAAAACACAACTTTAGCACGGAAATTCAATGCGTAACTTTAGTATTAATTATCATGACTGCAGAATCATATTTTTAGATCTAGAATTTTATGTTCCAGAGTCTAGCAGAAGAACTAAGGGGCTAAGCTACAATCCTTGGGATCCAGATTGCAAGTTACTAGGGGGTTCTTTTTTTGTCGCTAATCCCACAAAAGACTTTGAAAACTCTTTAGATATTGATTCAGACCAAATTCAATCATTTTGGCTATGGAATTATGACTCCGAAAAAGCGCTATTGATCGATATTTTCAATCTATTAAAACAAGTCAGTCAAGACGCTAAAGCAGGTAATGATGGTAGAGTCTCTGCAACCTTATGCGGTATCGGTATCATATCTTCTGACATTCCTGTGATATTTGATCTATTAAAAAGGTACGAGCTACTATCAAATGCAGAAGCTTTTTATTTCCAAACAGAATTTCGCGTTATAGATGTTTCAAACTTAGCTATACCTACCTTCAATCATAGTTCTATGTTTGCATATCCAAAAACAAAAAAAGATCTCTTGTTAAAGTACATATCAGGCAAAAAATTTGAAAGTGGCACAGCGGTTTGGAATCTATATGAAAAAGAGCAGTATAACGAAATAGAATGCCGAACTAATGACGAAATCAGCTGTACGCATAAGATATATTCAGAAATTCTAAATAACTACAAGCTTTTTAAACGTTTAGAAAAAGAGGATAAACGCAATAAGTATAAAGAGAACAACTAACTACTCAGGCGCAACCCAGCCCCTCGCATCAATCTTACCTGTAACGGCAGCAGAGATTAAAGCAGTGCGGCGTTCTTGCATAAGTTATATAGTTTATATTCCTATTCATACTTTATTTAATGAGACTGCTTTATGGATTTGACGTACATACCCGATGAAATAAAGCCTATAGCAATAGTAACCCTTATTATTGTATCTTTCCTACCTTTGCTCAAATTTCTCAAAGATACCTATATTGATTTTGAGATGTCGAAATTTAAGCAAATAATCAACACAACAAGCTACGAAGGTGGGCTAAGTAATGAGATGAAATTAAGCCTTATGGATGCAAGAGATAGAGCTGTTTTTAAGAAAATATATGGCCTAAATCTTAGTAAAAAATATAGAGATATTGCATTACAAATAGAGCGTCAATCTGATGTTAATATTGACTGCGAAGATATACAGCGAGCTACACACCATTTAGAATTTAAAGATAATAATATTATCGTGAATTACAAACCTTGGTTAACTTATAAGCTAAAAATGGCGAATACCTTAGGACTCATATATTTTTTGCTTGGCATACTAATGGTACTTACCCCTATTACAATAGCTTTAATTGACTTATTTGGCTTACCTCTAAATAAGAAAGTAGCCGTCACCGATTTATTTTTTTGGATTTTTATTGGGTGTTTTTATATAGGTATTGCATATGACCAAATCAGACAAAGAGAAGCTTTAAAGGCTGTTATTAAAATTATAGTTCAGTCTGACGGTAACCCTCCCAAACTTAAGACAC
>NZ_LNDJ01000050.1 GCF_001444505.1 Psychrobacter piscatorii
TATCTCAAGATCGCCTGTGTCACTGCGTACTGTCTTTTTAGTGTGACCGTTGCGCTTGTTTTGCTTATCCGCCTTTTCATGCTTAGGATAGCCTAGATGATCTTCCATCTCGGCTTCTAAGGCAGTGTCAATAAATGACTGCATGAGCTCTTTTTGAAATGCTTTGATGTCTTCGAAGCTTCCAACGTGTTTAGCCATTTGTTCGGCTAATTTCTTTAGTTCTGTTTCTTTTGTCATTGCTTATTCTCCTTTACATTGGATTATAAGCAGTTACACAGAGTTTGGGAAAGGCTCTTTTGAGATATTTTATCTATAAACCATGTACAATCTAGCACAATCAACACGGCAGCTTTTTGTTCTCGAACCATCTAACATAAGACCCATAATGGGAATAAGGGTGGTACCCTAGTGAGGAGTCGAATCTTTGGCTGTGGGCTAGTGGTAGCAATGGTTCGAGTTGTTGAATTAACAGCAGTGTACTTCATGGTGTACTTACCATGCATATTCTATTCGTGATCGGTGCGCTATACAGGCACCGAACTGTTGGATACTAACGGCTATTCAATAAATTATTGTCAACACTTACTATCAAACTAGTTATATCACTTCTCAACTTTGTTAACACTTTGTTTGCTTCAACTCTTTCGTTAAAGTCTTCTCTCCAAATGAAGAAATCCGAAAAGCTACCATTACCGGAGTTCATAAGACTGTAGGTGTCTCCAACGCTTTTAATGGTTGCTTTAGCGTCTTCGTTATATTTTAACGAGTACTGTATTCTATTTATAATTACATTAATTCCTCTTATATAGTTGTGTTCATCCTCCTGAAGTAAAATTTCTCTCAATTTTAAAAAATAGTGATTTAGCTCAGTTAATTTATCTATATTATTCATTTTATTTGCCTATCGAATTTCCTGAAATAACGTTAGCTATACAATTTTTTATAGGGCATACCCCAAGGGAACCAGCTATTTATCCCTATAACCCCATTTATAGACCACTTAAAACAGAACGGTATAATGGAACCACTTATATCAGGTCATGCTTGATAATTTATAAATAGACATAGCTGATATTAGACTTATCCCATAATGCCTAACAAATCTAGATAAGACAGCAACTTATACAATAGATCCACTAACAATGGATCTGTCTGCCATCTCATTTGCCATTACAATGGCTTGGTATAAACTCGTCGCACTTGCGCCGCCGCGCCCTGCCAAATCAAGCGCCGTACCATGATCGACAGAGGTTCGAATATAAGGCAAGCCTAAGGTTAAATTAACAGTATCGCCAAAACCATGTGATTTGAGTACAGGCAATCCTTGGTCATGATACATGGCAATGACCGCATCGCAATTAGCCAAATGCCTGGTGGTAAATAACGTATCCGCTGGCATCGACTCTGAAATATTGACGCCTGCATCGATGAATTCTCGTAAGACTGGGTTGATGATTTCAATCTCTTCCATACCCAAATGTCCACCCTCGCCTGCATGTGGATTGAGGCCGCAAACCAAGATACGAGGCTGCATGAGACCAAACTTCTCTCTCATGTCATCGATGACGATTTGTACCGTTTGGCGTACATTGTCGGCAGTAATCGCAGCAGGTATGTCTTTTAATGGCAAATGGGTAGTGACAAGCGCGACTTTCATCGCTTGATTGGCTAGCATCATGACGACTTTCTCACAGCCACTTTGCTGCATAAAAAACTCAGTGTGACCGCTAAATATAGTGCCATCTAACAGCTTGATACCAGCATCTATCAGCGCTGATTTTTGTAAGGGACCTGTGACGATAGCGGCAACTGTTCCATTTACTGCTAACTGATGAGCAATGTCTAATTGCTGAGCCACCATCGCTGAGTTGGCAATATTGATTTGTCCGCCAGTAACTCGTTCTGCACAAGGGACATTAAGCAAAATAAAAGCACTATCAACGTTGATCTTTTGCTTTGATATCTGCTCTACCAAGTTAACATCGAAGTTATCGACATTTACATCTGTATTGATAGTATGCCAACTAGGTATGCTTTTGAGCACGCCAGCCGCGACCAGCTCATCTGCGCGAACTTGCATGGCTTTAGCATCGGCGGTCACCCAGATGGGGCGGTCAAAATCTTGTAGCTTGCCCTCTGCCGCCAGATTCAATACGACATCCATTCCAATGCCCGCAGGCTCACCTGTCGTGATTAATAATGGACGTTTTTTTTCTGTCATAACAATAGCCTTATTTTATTTAAATTTTTGATTTTATTATATTTATCGTCAATATTTTCAGTTTTTACGTTTAGACAATGGATGCGGTCTCTTATTTTATGCATAACAACCACTGTAGATTTAGTTGCTTACCCAGCCTAAAAAATCACATTATGTGTTAAACTTTCGCTTCTGATTGTAGCATTTACAGACAAACCTAAAACCACGTTTTGGTACATCTACCGTAGAGATGTACCATATCTGTTTTGCGCTACCATCGACATCCTTTTTTATACCCATTTTGACTCATTAGGCACTCATGGCAGAAAACGACAAAACCGACGACTTACTCAATCAGACACCGCCGCACAATATCGATATTGAAAAGGCATTGCTCGCGTCTTTGATGAGTATCGAAGAGGCGTACGACAAGATTGCCGATATCGTCACCAAAGATGACTTTTATGCTGGGCGACATCAATATATTTTTGATGCCATTGCTCACCTTGCAGCCGTGAATGAGCCTTATGATACGGTCATGGTACACGACTGGTTAGAGGCGCAAAAGTTACTCAAAGGTGCAGGTGGGGACAGCTACTTAGCCGATATTTTGAGCCAAAGTCCGGCGACCTTGTTTAACCTGACCGCTTACGCTCAGCGCGTACGTGAGCTCTCAACGCTGCGTCAGCTCATTACCACGGGTAATGACATGCTAGCGCTGGCCTACAATCCAAAAGACCAAAGCGTTAGTGATATCTTGGACAATGTCGAAGGTAAGATATTTAGTATCAATGAGCAGCATAACAAACGCGCGGAACAGCGTGGCCCTGTCGGTATTACTTCGGTCTTAACCAATGTTATCGATCAGATTCAAGAGTTAAAGTCCAACCCTGACGGCATGATTGGTTTACAAACACCATTTGTCGAGCTGAATAATAAAACGCAAGGTCTGCAAGCGGGTGATCTGATTATCGTTGCTGCGCGTCCTTCTATGGGTAAAACCACTTTTGCGATGAACTTGGCAGAAGGGATTTTGTTTAATGAAGATTTGCCCGTTGTGGTGTTTTCGATGGAGATGCCTGCAGAGTCTATCGTCATGCGTTTGCTGTCATCATGGGGCGCGATTAACCAGACACATCTGCGCTCTGGGCAGATGAATGAAGATGAATGGGCAAAAATGATGAATGCCATTCAACATCTGCAATCAAAGCATTTATATATCGATGACAGTACCGCCCTACCGCCCTCTGAGATGCGCTCTCGCTGCCGCCGTATCGCCAAAAACCATGATGGTCGTTTGGGTGCTATCGTGGTCGATTATCTTCAGCTCATGAAAGTGCCAAGTCTAGATGGTAACCGCGTTGGCGAGATTTCTGAGATTTCGCGCAGTCTAAAGGCACTCGCGCGTGAGCTTGAATGCCCAGTGATTGCCTTGTCGCAGCTTAACCGCAGTCTAGAGAACCGCCCAAACAAGCGCCCTATCATGTCGGATTTGCGTGAATCTGGTGCAATTGAGCAGGATGCCGATTTGATTATGTTCATCTATCGTGATGAGGTTTATAATGAAAACTCAGACCACAAAGGCGTGGCGGAAATTATCATTGGTAAACAACGTAACGGCCCTATTGGTACCGTACGCTTGGGTTTTGAAGGTCAATTTACCCGCTTCATCAATCTAACGCCAGAATACTATCAAGGCGTCAGTTTTGAGAATGATGAGTAATCAGCGTTATAACATTTAAGTCTTAGTGAAATGTAAGCCCATACCGATTCTGGCTTACTCACAAGTTAGTAAGTAGCTTTAACCACATAGCCAGTATAGTATCAACTCCATTGATGCTGTACTGGCTTTATCACTTCATAATTCTACTCATAAAGAAGGCGATTATGCGCACTATCACCATAAAACCAAAAGCCCTTACCCATAACCTAAATCAAGTAAAAAAGCGTGCACCCCAGTCTAAGGTATTGGCTATGGTCAAATCCAATGCTTACGGGCATGGCGTGGCGGCAGTCTTGCCAGCCCTGCAGCAAGCAGATGGTATCGGTGTCGCTACTTTGACTGAAGCGCTAGAAGCCAGACAGCTAGGTTGGGAGAAAACCATTGGTCTAGTAGAAGGGGCATTTAGCGCTGATGAGTGGCAACAAGCGATTGATCATGAGATTAGCTGCGTGATTCACCACGGACCACAGCTAGAGTGGGCACTACAAAATGTCCCGCCAGCTGGCAGTGCAACTAGAATGGCTTGGCTCAAATACAATACGGGTATGAACCGTTTGGGTTTCAATGCTGAGGGTGTGCTATCAGCAGCAAAACGCCTACATGAAGCGGGTTATCAGCTGATTCTAGCCACGCATTTCGCCAATGCTGATGACCACGATCACCCATTAAATGCGATGCAGATTGAGCGCTTCTCAAGCGTACTTGCGACCTTGCAAGATACCATTAGCCCAGATATCCAAGGCTCATTATGCAACTCTGCTGGTATCGTCAACTTCCCAGAGTACCATTATGATTGGGTACGCCCAGGCATCATCTTATACGGTAGCTCGCCTGTCGTCGATAAAAGCGCGCAGGATTTAGACTTGCAGCCCGCGATGGAGTTTAGTGCTCAAATCATTGCTTTACAAACCGTTAGCGCAAATGATGCGATCGGCTATGGTAGCCGCTGGCGTGCGCAGCAAGATACCAGAACGGCGTTGGTCAGCGTTGGATATGGAGATGGCTATCCACGTGTGGTTACTGATGATGCGTATGTCACTGTCATCGATGCTAACGACAGCCAAAGCTACCGCTGCCCAGTAATTGGGCGCGTGGCTATGGATATGATTGTCATTGATATCAGTAGCGCACCTGAGAGTCTTGCTATAGATAGCAAAGTCATGCTCTGGGGCGATGCGCCGCGTGTCGATGAAGTGGCAGGTCATGCTGGGACGATTAGCTATGAGCTATTATGTCGCCTCAGCATACGTCCAAACCGTACACAGGCATAATCATTAGCGGCACAGTCATTAGCATACGAGTATTGTGGCTTGCTAATGCGATTTTGGTCTATTTAGCAAGCCATTGAATCTTGGTAAAATTGAACGTTTACATTGAAAGTAAATACGCTATACTAAAAGTTTGTTGTCAACCCAGTATACGCACTGACGCGATGCTATTGAAGACTGATGACGTTTCACTGACTGCGATCGACTGCTAGGATTACTATGAGTTTGCGCCATTTTTTAACCTTATCTGATTTAACCAAACAAGAACTAGAAAACTTAATCAAACGTGCAAGCGAATTGCGTAAAATGCAACACGCAGGCGAGATATATCAGCCTTTTGTTGGTCGTACACTTGGCATGATATTTGAAAAATCTTCAACGCGTACCCGTATCTCCTTTGAGACGGGTATGGGTCAATTTGGTGGTAATGCTATCTTTTTATCACCCAACGATACGCAGCTCGGTCGCGGTGAGCCATTAGAAGACTCGGCACGCGTGATCTCCAGCATGGTTGATATCATTATGATTCGTACCTTTGGGCACGAAAAAGTTGAAACCTTTGCTGAATACTCAAGCGTCCCTATTATCAATGCGTTGACCGATGACTATCATCCATGCCAGTTGCTCGCTGATATGCAGACCTATTACGAGCACCGCGGTAGTATCGAAAATAAGATCGTCACGTGGGTCGGTGATGGCAACAATATGTGCTCATCCTTTATGCAAGCGGCCAACCAGTTTGGTTTTGAATTACGCGTCGCAGCGCCTTATGGGTTCGAGCCTGATCCAAAGCTTATGGAACGTTTCTCACATTGCGTGAGCTTGGTCGAAAACGTCCAAGATGCGGCAAAAGATTCTAATTTGATTGTCACCGATGTATGGGCAAGTATGGGTCAAGAGTCCGAGCAAAATACGCGTGCACGTCGTTTTGCCCCGTATCAAGTGACGCCGTCTCTGTTAGACAAAGCCGATCCTGAAGTGGTGTTTATGCACTGCTTACCCGCCCATCGTGGTGAGGAGATCTCTCATGATATGCTAAACGATCCGCGCTCTGTTGTGTGGGATGAAGCCGAAAATCGTCTACATGCGCAAAAAGCCTTGATGGAGTTTTTGCTAAAAGACAAAATCAAACTACCTGCCTAACTTACCGTGTAAAAAAAACAGTAAGATAAGTTATTAGTCCGTTCATAAATAAAAAAGCCGTTCAGATTTGGACGGCTTTTTTATCTGTAAAAATGGCTTGAGACTGTATTCTTGAGACTGTATTAGCGCGTAAGCGTTGTTACGCCATCTGCACTGGCTTTTAATAGCACATCCGCTTGGTTTACTGCAAAGATACCATTACAGACCACACCCACGATATTATTCAGCTCTTTTTCAAGCGCGATTGGATTGCTCACATCCAAGTCATAAGTATCTAGAATGACGTTGCCGTAATCAGTGACAAAGTCTTCACGATAGACAGGCTCACCGCCCAATTTTGCTAATTGACGCGCGACATAAGAGCGTGCTTGCGGCAGGACTTCAATTGGTACTGGAAACGCGCGACCTAAAATCTCAACGCTTTTGCTCTCATCAACCATACACACAAACTTTTTGGAAGCAGCCGCGACGATCTTTTCGCGAGTCAATGCACCGCCGCCGCCTTTGATAAGTTGCAAGTGCTCATTGACCTCATCAGCACCATCAATATAAACATCAAGCGTACCCGCAAAGTTTAGATCAACAATTTCGATACCAAGCGCACGCAGTTTGTCTTCAGTCACCTGTGAGCTGGCAACCGCACCAGCAAGCTTCAATTGTGGCAACAACTCAATCAAACAGTTGACCGTACTACCCGTCCCTACCCCAAGTATCATATCATCTTCGATATAGCTTAGGGCAGCGCGGGCGGCGGCTTGCTTTTGTGCTTGCTGATCACTCATCATAAATCCTTGGAAAATAAACGTATGGTCTTAAAAAAGTAAAAGGCTAAAACAGATAAAATGCGCGGCTATTATAACCGATGATATTCATCGATGTTAGCGCAATCACATCCTTAATTGGCTGGTCACTGCATATTTATCGAGTACTGGATTATCGAGTACTGGTCTGATACTGATCTTTGCCGCATGTCTTCACTTTAGTGGCTTTCGGGCATAAAACCCCAAGAAAAATGCAATTGAGTCTTGCAAGATATTCAAAATCAGCATAGGCTAATCTATTTCGTTTTTATATTCATTCTGTTTAGGGATTACTATGCTGTCACACTGGGTACGAGCCATACTACAAGCCACCGTCTATGACGTTGCGATTCAAACACCACTTGAAACGGCGCCCAAGCTGACCCAACGTTTTGCCAATGACATTCGATTTAAGCGTGAGGACTTACAACCGGTCAAATCCTTTAAATTGCGCGGTGCTTATAATCGTATCAGTCAGCTAAGCGATGAGCAAAAAGCGCGCGGCGTTATCTGCGCCTCAGCAGGCAACCATGCTCAAGGCGTGGCTTACTCGGCGCGCAAACTGTCATTGAATAACATCATCGTCATGCCAACCACGACTCCCGACATCAAAGTAGATGCCGTCAGAGCACTCGGTGGTAATGTGGATCTGCACGGTGATAGTTTTGATCAAGCAAACCGCTATGCAATAGATCGTGCTGAACGCGAAGGACTTACATTTATTCCACCTTATGACGATGAGCTAGTTATCGCAGGACAAGGAACCATTGCGCTTGAGCTGACACAACAATGGCGCAACATGGATTACGTCTTTGTCGCGGTTGGGGGTGGCGGTCTCATCTCAGGTGTCGCCGCATTTTTGGGAGAAGTGGCACCGCATGTCAAAGTGATCGCGGTAGAAGCGGAACAATCAGCTTGCCTAAAAGCCGCACTTGAAACGGGTGAACGTGTCAAACTTGAGCAAGTCGGACTGTTCGTCGATGGCGTGGCAGTCGCGCAAATTGGTGAACTGCCTTTTGACGTTGTGCGTACTCAGAAAAGTGACAATTCAGGCCCTGTCGTGGAGCCTAACGTCGTCACCTGTAGCAACGATGAAGTCTGCGCAGCAGTCAAAGATGTGTTTGAGGAGAGCCGCAGTATCGTAGAGCCTGCAGGTGCGTTGGCAGTTGCTGGTATGAAAAAATATATCACAGCGAACAATATTCAAGGCAAAAACTGCGTCGGTATCATTTGCGGCGCTAATATGAACTTTGACCGTCTGCGCTATATCGCTGAGCGCACTGAGATTGGTGAGAAAAAAGAAGCCATCTTTGGGGTTACCATCCCTGAACAAACAGGCGCTTTCTTGAATTTCTGTCGCAGTCTATATGGTCGTAATATCACTGAGTTTAACTACCGTGCTGACAGCAAAAAATCGCCAGATTCTATGGAGCCTGCCTCAATCTTTGTCGGTATTGCATTAAAAGAAGGTGAAAAAGAGCGTCAAACTATTAGTACTCAATTGGCAAATGATGGCTATAATGCTTATGATTTGACCGATGACGATATCGCCAAGTCACATATCCGTCATTTGATTGGTGGTCACGCCAAGGTCGAAAATGAGCAGCTGCTACAGGTGGTGTTTCCAGAGCGCCCAGGTGCCTTACTTACTTTCCTAGAAAAATTAGGCGATGATTTTAATATCACTTTATTCCATTATCGTAACCATGGTGCCGCTGAAGGTCGCGTATTGGTTGGTCTGCAAGCTTCTGACAGCAACTCTCGTCAGCTACAAGACGCCCTTTTGGATATCGGTTACGACTGTACGACGGTCAATGACAATATTGGCTATCAGTTGTTTTTAAGATAACTTCCTAAGAGTATGTTCCTAAAATGAATAACAAAAGCGGCTTCTCTTACGATTAGCCGCTTTTTGCATCATATAACCCTATACTAAGTACTACAATCACAAAAATCAATTTGCAAATAGTAAAGTTGCCCTAATATTATTTATATAAAACTATAATTTAATATAAAAACGAATGTAAAAGGATCCTTATGAGTAAAAATACAAATAATAACCCTCAAAGTCTGGCCAAAATTCGTCTCGATAAATGGTTGTGGGCAGCCAGGTTCTACCGCACACGTACGCTTGCCAAGCAAGCCATTGAAAGCGGACGTGTCCATTATGGTGGCAGCCGCGTCAAGACCAGTAAAGAAATCTCAGTCGGCGATGAGCTAACCATTCGTCAAGGCTCAGCGACCGCCATGACTGAAAAGACTGTCATTGTTGAGGCGCTATCTGCACAGCGGGGCAATGCGACCGCCGCTGAAGTGCTATATTCAGAGACCAAAGAGAGCGAAACGCGGCGTGCTTATTATGCCGAACAGCGCAAACTGGCCAACCTTGCTCGTCCTGATAATAAGCCAAATAAAAAAGAGCGCCGTGACTTACAGCGCTTCAAAAGCAATCAAGATTGATACAGCATTACCCTCGCATCACCCAGTTACATATAGCATTGTCATAAACCCAGTATTAAGTGACGCTGTTGTCTAGTCTCTGTCCTTGCCATTCAAGCGATTAAGCGTTACGCTAGTCGTTGGTTCAATCGATTGCATGCTAATAAAAGCCGCATTAACAATGCTGGTTTCTTATAGCATGTTTTTTTGTTATAGAAGGTCATATTATGCTGATGAAAGCCTGTACTCCCTCGTCTGTATTATTGGTTTGTTTAGGAAATATCTGCCGTTCACCAACTGCTGAGGAAGTTTTCCGTCAGCAAGCGGCGATTGCTGGACTCTCAATAAAGATAGACTCAGCAGGTACCAGTGATTCACATGTCGGCGACAAACCTGACCCACGTTCGCAGCGCCATGCGAAATCACATGGCTACACAATTAATAAATTGGTTGCACGCCAGGTAACCGCTAATGACTTTCGTGATTTTGATTTGATCTTAGCCATGGATTCACAGAATTTAGCCGACCTGCAAGCTATTAAAGATGGCATCATAGATACAGAAGATGACTTGGCAAAGCTGGCCCTATTTAGTGAAGAAGACCCTACCTATTGCGGCAGTGATGTGCCAGATCCATATAAAGGCGATAACGATGATTTCGAAGAGGTGATCGAGCGTATCGAATCAAGCGCCCAAGCTTGGATAGAAAGCTGGAAAGCCTGCTAGCCATACCGTCTATATTTCTGCTACTCTTGCATCCGGTATCCTCTATAATATAGTTAATCCTCTATAAAAGAGCTGAAGCGTTAACCGCGCTTGAAGTATCACAATTACGTCTGCACTCAACTGCCTTGTATCTCTTTTAAATTGAATCAACTATAGCTACCTTATTATTTATTATCCTTTTGCCCCATAGGCTATGTTATGACCCAAGCTGCACGCCTTGATCTCGACGCTCAGACCATGACTATAAATGACTCATCAGCGACTCTGTTAGTCAGTAATTCAGTCGATTTGGCACATAGCAATACGATGGCACTGTCCTGTGTCGCTGACTCTGTAGTGACGTTGACCAATGAGGCACAGCTTGATGACTTTATGGCAACCTATGCAGAGGATGTAGAGCATCAGCTGTCATTATTTGTCTTATCTGGCGGTAGCAATGTTTTATTACCAGCAGCGTTAAATGCGGTGGTATTGCAACCCAAAATGCGCGGTATTCACTTGACTGCACAAACCGACGATTATGTTGATATCGAAGTAATGGCGGGCGAAAACTGGCATGATCTAGTCGTACATACAGTCAATCAAGGCTGGTATGGGTTAGAAAACCTTGCGCTCATACCTGGCCTAACTGGTGCAGCGCCAGTACAAAATATCGGTGCGTACGGTGTGCAATTAGAAGACTGCTTACAATATGTACGCGCCTATCATTTACCGACACAAACTTGGCACCATTTATCAGTAGCCGACTGTCAATTTGACTATCGTGATAGTATCTTTAAACGCACGCCAAATACATGGCTGATCAGCCGCGTGGCTTTTAGACTGCATACAGATCCCACCCATATTTTAGCCAGCTATGGAGATGTACAGACTGTGGCGCAGCGCTATGCGGAACAACAAGAGCGCGAGCAAGCCAATCCTCATGACGTTATGCAAGCCATTATAGATATTAGACAACAAAAGCTACCAGACCCTAAGCAGCTACCTAATTGTGGCAGCTTTTTTCAAAATCCTATTATTGGTCAAGATCAATTTACGGCGTTGCAAACAAGCTATCCAGCTATCGTTGGTTATCCGATGCCTGACGCGATGGTAAAAGTTGCCGCAGGTTGGCTCATCGAGCAAGCAGGATTAAAAGGGGGCGGCATCGCACCTATCATGACTCATAAACATCAGGCGCTGGTACTGACCAACCATACTCCTTATCAAGCAACTCAAGAAGATGTGGAAACAGCACAGCGCTATATCGCCAACATCGTCTATGAGAAATTTGCAATTCAGCTATCACGTGAGCCAGTTTGGGTGAATGCTGATGGCTCAATTGGATATGCTGAGCATGTGGTCTAAACAATCATGGTCTAAACGCTTATGGCGAAACTATTTGCGTTCAGCCGAACGAATGGTGAAGCTATTCCGTATCATCAATATTACCTTTGTATTAGGCTCGACGTCTGTTATTTTAGTCCTAATCAGTTTGTTCACACCGCTATTCTCACAAGCCGTTGTCTATATATTTGCGCTTCTTCCTTTACCAAAAATGCCTTCTGCTGCTATGAGCTCTCCGCCGACTGCTTACGTGGTATTAGGCGGTGGTCTAACTAATGATAATAACAATCAAATCATCCTCAATCGCTATAGCCTGAATCGTGCCCGTACCGCGGCTGGGGCCTATCACGATCTTCCCTTACCTATTGTACTAAGCGGCGCTGAAGCCCCTTGGCTCGGTCAGTGGCTCATTGAGCATGGTATCGATGGGCTGATAAGCGAAAATGCCAGTATGAATACGTGCGAAAACGCCCGTTTTACAGCCAAGCGTATTCCGCTTTATCACGTTTACCTTATTACTGATAGTTATCATATGGCACGTGCGCGCAGACAGTTTGCTTTGAATGGTATTAATAGCACACCACTTAGCGCACCATTGCCAGTTAGACGCGACTGGATGAAGCCTGCGCAAAACCTAAGCCATTCACGGCGGGCTGTTTATGAAATCGCCGCCTATCTACGGGATGTGATACGTCCGCAAATGAACTGTCGTCACGCCGATGATGTGACTTCACAGCAGCTCCTAACACCGCGAGGCAGTGCCAAAAAAGCATCTGATGAATAGGTTTTATACTAAACGCGCAGCTAATATCGTCATATGATGCTACGCCTCATTCTAATCGCTACAGATCATCCACTGCATTTGCGATGGGTGTATAATAATAAAAGACACTGCTATTGAAGAGAGTTACCATGCTCAGTATATTTTTATTAATCCCATTAAGTCTCATGCTATTTGTGGTTGCCATCTGGGCGGTGCGTTATGCGGTAAAATCAAACCAGTTCGAAGATTTGGACAATGCATCACAGCGTATCATATTGGATGATCGTCAAGAGCGCAGGCAAACCATGCAGGCTCATGAGCGCGCGGTGCAGTCTCAGCCTTCTGCTGATACCGAGCCGTCAGATGATAACGTTGATAAAGATGCGCTCGTTCGTACTGATGTAGAGAAAAACACAAAAATCTAACCTTTATTCTTCTCTCTTTTCATCGTGTAATGATGAGCTTTCGTTAGATAATAATCGTATACGGCCTTTATGACTTTTAGGAGATGCATCCATGACCATGGCTTTACTTGCTGCGGCATTACTGATGGGTTTTTTTGGCTCGCCGCATTGTTTGGGTATGTGTGGCGGTCTTGTGACGGCATTTGGCCTGTCTATGAAAGATGTCAGCCCTACTAAACGCCGCGCGCTGGTGGCCACCTATCATCTTGGCCGTCTAACCAGTTATGCATTATTAGGTTTGGTCGCAGGACTTATTGGTGTCACGGTACTAGCGCCATTGATGCAGGGCAACAGCATGCCGCGCATCTTGTTAGGACTGGTATTGGTATTTGTCGGTGCTACCATGCTTGGCGCGCCGTTTTTGACAAAGCTCGAGCGTTTTGGCATGCGCTTTTGGCAGTATCTTAGCCCGCTGCGTCAAAAAGTGTTTCCACTCAATACTTTTCCGCGCGCACTGACTGCTGGATTGTTGTGGGGCTTTTTGCCTTGCGGCTTGGTCTATGGCGCCTTACTGATTGCTGTCGTCGCTCACAACCCATTAAGCGGTGCCGCATTGATGTTTGTATTCGGCTTAGGAACCATACCGATGTTAGTTGCAACGCACAAGACAGTCGGCTGGTTACGTGACAAGATTGGTCGTTTTCGCTTAAGGCAGTTAAATGGCGCGGTGATGGTACTCTCAGGTTTGGCAGTTGCTGTCGTTCCTATGGTCATGGCAAATATGCATGGTGGGCATGGTGGTGGACACGCACAGATGGATCATAGTAGCCACTCTGCTATGATGTCTGAGACAGATGCTCATGATATAGATCAGATGAATCACGATATGACGCCAGCTATGGATCATGGTATGCAAGACATGGATAATCATATGGATCATAGCATGCATGATATGGGTGATGACGCCCCCTCCATGCATCATGGTCAATAATTTCTAACACATAACTCGAGTACTGCGCGGACTTTACCAAGCGTACAAAAACCCCTTAATATCAAAAATAATATTAAGGGGTTTATTGGTTAAGTGATACCTATTTATAGCAATTATTCCTGCCACTGCTCAAGCGTAAACTTGGTTTCTAAATGCTTCTCTAATGCTGGTATATTAAATGCGTCATCTTCACTGACAAAGCTAATGCTAATGCCTGTTTGCCCAGCGCGGCCCGTACGACCAATACGGTGGACATAATCATCTGGTTGATCTGGCAAGGTATAGTTGACCACATGACTGATATCATCGACATGGATGCCGCGCCCGGCGACATCGGTCGCCACCAAGATAGATGCGTGACCATCTTTAAAGCGCTGCAAGTATTTCTCACGTTTTTGCTGAATCACATCACCTGAGAGCATGACAATCTTATGTGCTTGACGCAGTTTATGATAGAGACGCTTGACTTGATCTTTGCGATTGGCGAATACAATGACCTTTTCAACGGCCTCATCACTAATAATACGCTGCAGGGCTTCGAGTTTTTGATCCTCTGTCAGTAAGTAAAAGTGCTGATCAACCAATTCGCTGGTTTTGTGTTCTGGCTCGATTTCCACAAACTGCGGCTCATGCAACCAGCGATACGCCAAATTCATCACATCTTGGTTAAAAGTAGCAGAAAACAGTAAGCTTTGACGGTCTGTATTGGCGGGCATACGCCCCACAAGGCGCTTGATATCAGGGATAAAACCCATGTCCAGCATACGGTCTGCTTCGTCCAATACCAACACCTCTACTCGATCTAAATACACCATGCCTTTATTGGCAAGATCAATCAGACGGCCAGGCGTCGCCACCAAAATATCAACGTATTGGCGCTCAAGCTCATGCTGCTGGGTTTCGTAATTGGTCCCACCCATGATACAGACACTATGCAGCGATGTATATTTGGTCAATGCTATGCAGTCGTCAAATATCTGCTGAGCGAGCTCACGCGTCGGTGCCATAACGACTGCACGTGGCTCACCAAGATAGCGCTCTTCATCATGAGCAAAAGGACGTTTGAGTAACGCCTCCATAATAGTCAGCAAAAACGTTGCTGTCTTACCCGTTCCCGTTTGCGCCTGTCCGATGGCATCTTGATTTGCTAATGTATGCGGTAGTATTTTTGCCTGAATAGGCGTTAAATCAGTGAAACCCAAATCACTCACTGCCCGCAGGGTCGCGGTTGAAAGTGGCAAATCAGTAAACGTTGTAAAATTACTCAAAAAAATATCCTTTTAAATTAGTTGCTTGTATTTTATCAATCACAAATCAGCTCACAATAAAATTTTATACTGACATAAGCGTGACCAATAGCAGTCGCAACATTATATCTATAGATGGCCGCTAGACATACGGGTACAAAAAAAGCCAAGCCCAATACCTGACCTACCAAATATGCTGTTGTTAACTCAACATGGGTAAGACAATACGGGCTTGACTCAGTAGTATATCAGTAGTTCGTACAGACATTATAACTAAACTGCTTTAATGTCTGGATAGATTACTCTTCTAACTTTCTGACTTCTTCAGCTTGTAGACCTTTTTCACCTTCTACTACGCTGAACTCAACTTTTTCGCCATCTTTTAAAGAACGATAGCCATCACCCTGAATCGCGCGGAAATGGACAAAAATATCTTCTCCGCTGTCACGTTGAATGAAACCAAAGCCTTTTGAGTCATTAAACCACTTAACGATACCTTGCTCACGAGCTGACATAATATTACTTCCTAAAAAAGTTCGCTTAGCCCCAAATTCCTTTGCAACATTGCATATAAACGGGATCTAAGATGATGAAATCAAAAACTTAAGAGTACTAATCTAGCCACAGTCATCTTTAAAACGCTTATATAAAAGAAAGCTAATCTTGCAAACTATCTCTCATATCAATGACAGTAACAAACTTGCAATATTTATTGCATAAAAAATATCATAGCACGGGTTTTTAGCAACATAAAGACTTTTAACACGCTTTTTAATGCATGGGTGAGTTTTTCCTGTAATTTTTTTATAACTCAGCCTACAAGCTGCTATTATAAAGGGATACGCTGCATCAGCTTGTGCAACCTATTTGTCATGCATACCTTATTCATTATAATAAATCATCCACATATTTAAACAGCGATAGAGATTACTATGACGTCCTCTTCTCCATATACAGCAGCAGAAAATCCTGCTGACCAACACATCGATCAGACCCTCAATCACAAACTGCTATTGGTGAATGGCGTCAACCTGAACTTATTGGGTAAGCGTGAGCCTGAAATTTATGGCCATATGACGCTAGTAGATATCGAAAAACGCTTGGTCGAACGAGCCGCTCAGCACAGCATTGAATTAACTTGTATACAGTCAAATCATGAAGGCGATCTAGTAGATAAGATCCAATACTATGGCTTATTAGCAGACAAATCTGCCCAAGCTGATGCCATTATTATCAATCCTGCTGCCTTTACCCATACCTCAGTTGCCCTACGTGATGCCCTATTGGCCACGCAAAAACCCTTTATAGAAGTACATTTATCCAACGTCCATGCGCGTGAGCCTTTCAGGCATCATTCCTATTTGAGCGATGTCGCAGTCGGTGTCATCTGTGGTTTGGGTCATATGGGTTATGAGATGGCACTAGACTACTGGCTAAGCAATATTTATTCAGTCAATACAAGCACTTAAGGTGTTTTCTAATTTTATAGATTACTAGCTTTGTTAATAAAGTAAAACTTCTTATTTTTCACACATTTTGTTTTTCACACATTAGTTAAACAGTAATTGTTTGATGAAAATAATAGAATTATGACTGAGCAAACAATCCACTATATGGTGATATGAATGGCAAAAACGTCCGGAAAGCGCTTTATGAAACTCGCTGGCATGACAGCAAGCATCGCCGGCAAAGCCGCTAAAAACTCGTTTAAGCATCTCTCGAGTGACGAAGAAAAGCGCTTACAAGCTCGCTCAGACTTGATGCAAGACGTGGGTATCCAGATTGCCGAGACGTTGGGTGAGATGAAAGGTGCGGTGATGAAAGTCGGACAAATTGCCTCACAGTACAAAGACGTGTTCCCGCCTGAGGTCGCAACTGCCCTAGAAAAACTCCAAAAAGATGCACCGCCCATGCCTTATGCGCAAATACGTGCACAAGTTGAGCGTGAGCTTAAAGCACCGATGGCAGAGCTGTTCAGTGAGTTTGACGAGACGCCATTTGCCGCAGCATCTATCGGGCAAGTCCATAAAGCTGTGCTACCTTCTGGACAAAGAGTCGTGGTCAAAGTCCAGTATCCTGATGTCGATGAAAACTGTGATAGCGACCTCAAACAGGTGCGCATGGCGCTAAAAATTGCAGGTGTGCTCAATATGAGTAAGCAGTTGCAAGAGCAGTTATTTAATGAGATTCGACAGAGTCTACACGACGAGTTGGACTATACCAAAGAGGCGCACAATCTGCGTGTATTTGGTGCCTTTCATGCTGATGATGAAGGTCTCATTATCCCAAAAGTCATTAGCAGCCACTCTTCTAGACGGATTTTGACACTGACTGAGGAGATGGGAGAGACATTGACCGTCGCTGCAACATGGGACAATGCCATTAAGCAAAAAATAGCAAAGCGCCTATTTCATTTTACCGCAGGACAACTATTTAGTCTGTACCGTATGCATTGTGATCCGCATCCAGGCAACTTTGCTTTTCGGCAGGATGGTAGTGTTGTGGCGTATGACTTCGGCGGTATCCGTAGTTACAGTGATAGCGAGGTCCAACTATTCCGTCGTTTTGCCAAGCATGCTATCAAAGGCGATGTGACCGCGCTTGAGCAAGACCTTGTCGCCTTAGATATTCGCCGTGATGATGATAAAAACATCCCTGGCGAGTTTTATGAAAAATGGCTATCTATTGGTCTAAAACCACTATCTATCCGCCCATACCAAGAAGGGCCATTTGATTTTGGTAGCAGTCAAATACACCATGAGGCGATTGCCCAAATGCGCACTTCATTAAAATACTTCGGTCAGTTTCAGCCCTCAGCCACAACGATGATGCTAGATCGCACTATATCCGGACAATATTGGAACTTGGTCAATCTTGGCGTTGAGACTGACCTCTCGCCGCTCGTTGATGAGTACATTGAGGTATAGATAAGAGAGCAATCGGTAGTGATATAAAACCTATCACTACCTATCACTAAATGTGGAGCGCGTGCCCGCAGCGATCACAAAAGTCTGCGCCTACTGCATGACCAAATTTACCGCAGTTTGGACAAGTGACAGGGTTGAGCTGCGGACGCATATTACGAGCCAGCTCAGAGGTGAATATCCCTGTTGGTACAGCAATAATCGAATAACCTGTGATCATAACCATGGTTGCAATTGCTTGGCCTAACGGCGTCTTGGGTGACATGTCACCGTAGCCAACCGTGGTCATCGTGACGACCGCCCAATAGATAGACAATGGAATACTGGTAAACCCGTTCTCAGGCCCCTCTACTACATAAATAATTGAACCAAAGATGGTTACCAATAGCACAAGGGACAAGAAAAAGACTGTAATTTTCTGCTGACTGGTTTTGAGTGCAGAAGCCAAAAAACCTGCCTGTTGCATATAGGCTTTAAGTTTTAGGACACGGAATACACGTAAGATACGCAGCACTCGTATGACTAGTAGATACTGCACCCCTACAAATAGTAAGCTCAGATAGCTTGGCAAAACAGACAACAAATCCACTATCCCAAAGAAGCTAAACGCATAGCGCAAGCGATTGGGTGCTGAAAACAACCTTAGTGCATACTCAATGGTAAATAGAATGGTAAAAAACCACTCTGCATAAAAAAACAACGTGCCATATTGCAAGCGCATGTACAACACACTATCAAGCATGACGACAGCCACACTGGCCAAAATCGCAATCAATAATACAATATCAAAGAGCTTACCCAAACGGGTATCCGTACCTTCGATAATAATATGCGTACGGTTACGCAAGTGTATTAGGGCTTCAGCGGTTGGTTGCTTCATAGAATCAGTAACTTTATAAAATCAATGGCTTGATAGCGTTCCATGACTTAAAATGTGATGGATAAGGGCAAGTTGGTCAAAACAGTTAAAACTGGTTTATAATATTGCTCACTTATCATAGTGAATACAATCTATAATTTGCCACAGTGTAGCAAAAAAGCACTCTCAACAACATACAAATCGTTAACGTGCAAGTAGCGCTATTACCTGATATAGACAAAATAATGATAGTATAAAACAAGGTGATCAGACATCGAAGGCTGTAATTCATCGCCTTTTTGCACATAAAAAATAATACGTAAACCTTAAGGATGTTATATGGCAGGCCATTCAAAATGGGCAAATATTAAACACCGTAAAGCCCGTCAGGATGCAGTAAAAGGTAAAATATTTACCAAAATTATTCGTGAAATCGTCTCAGCTGCCAAACAAGGCGACCCCGACCCTGACAAAAACCCGCGCTTACGTGCTGTTATCGAAAAAGCGCTATCAGTCAATATGACTCGCGACACGATCAACCGTGCTGTCGACCGTGGTACAGGCGGCGGTGATAATGAAAACATGGAAGAAGTCAGTTACGAAGGCTACGGTGTCGGCGGTGTAGCGGTACTGGTCGAAACCATGACTGATAACCTCAATCGTACGGTCAGTGAAGTACGTCACGCCTTTACCAAATGTGATGGCAATCTTGGTACTTCAGGCTCAGTGGCTTATCTGTTTACCAAACGCGGCGAGATCACTTTTAATGATGTAAGCCTAGAAGATGAAGTCATGATGGTGGCACTAGATGCGGGCGCCGTTGATATCGAAAACGATGGTGAAAGCTTGCTTGTCATCACTGAGTGGGAAACTTTCGGTCAAGTTCAAGACGCGCTTAACGCTGCTGGTCTTGTCTCTGACAATGCTGAGGTGACCATGTCACCATCTACCACGGCTGAAATCGACAATGTAGAAGATGCTGAAAAAATCCTAAAGATGATCGATATGTTAGAAGATGCGGATGATGTGCAAGAAGTTTATACTAACGTCAACTTCTCTGCTGACGTCATGGCGCAGCTTGAGGGATAGCCAGCTTAATAACTAAATACTGGCAAGAACACCCCCAGAAAAAAGCACCAATCAATTGTCGGTTTGGTGCTTTTTCTGCTCACTCACTCAATAGTTCAAACGTTATATTTATCTTTATGTTCTACACCTAACCCCTTCAAGCGCCAGCAGATATTCCTTCTTATCTAATCCACCTGTATAACCGCCAAGCTTACCGTCACTCGCAATCACTCGATGACAAGGAACGATAATACTAAAAGGATTTTTGCCATTAGCCTGTGCAACCGCACGGAACCCTTTCGGGCTATTAACACGCTGCGCGAGGGTGGCATAGCTGATGGTTTCGCCATAGCCAATCTCTTGCAGCGCCCGCCATACGCTTTGTTGAAACTCAGTACCCATAGAAAAATCTAAGGGTAAGTCCAATGTCTTGCGTTTACCAGCAGCATAATCTTTGAGTTGGAAAATCGTTTCTATCAGTAAAGCTTGAGTAGGCTCTTTCATGCTTAGGCTATTGCTGTCTATAAAGGTAAAGTCTTCATCTGTCAGGCCATAATATTTCTTGAGTTTGGGAATAGACTTTGAGTTGTGCCACGTATTACCTGATAGCAGCCAGTTGGCTTCAACGAGCACAGGCTGGTCATGCTCATCGAGACGAGCAATGAGCGTTAATCGATACGATCCAAAAGCTGCTTCGGTCACTATCATGGCTTTGATTTCCAAATTATTTTAAAGATTGTTTAGCCGTTACAAATAGCGGTTCTACTCTTTGTCATCTGTCTCAAATAAAGCAGCGACAAATTGCTTCGGACTAAAGGCGCGCAAATCATCAATCGACTCACCCACACCAATATAACGGATAGGCACGTCTGTCGTTTCGGCAATGTTAAACACCACGCCACCTTTCGCAGTACCATCTAGCTTCGTAATGGTGATACCTGTCAATGGTACAATCTTGTTAAATAGCTCAACTTGGTTAATGGCATTTTGACCCGTGCCAGCATCGAGTACGATCATACCTTCATGCGGAGCGCTTGGATCAGCTTTACGCATCACGCGCACCACTTTCTCTAACTCTGCCATCAAATGCGTCTTGTTTTGTAGACGGCCAGCGGTATCTGCTATGAGTACGTCGATATTTTTTGCTTTGGCAGATTGCATCGCATCAAAAATGACAGAAGCACTATCAGAGCCATGACCTTGTGCCACCACTGGAATATGATTACGCTCGCCCCAAATCTGTAGCTGCTCGGTGGCAGCCGCGCGAAAAGTATCCCCTGCCGCTAGCATGACTGATTTGCCTTCACCTTGCAAACGCTTGGCAAGCTTACCGATGGTTGTGGTTTTGCCCACACCATTGACGCCCACAACTAAGATAACAAATGGTTTTTTGCTAGTATCAATCACCAGCGGCTCAACTTTTGGCGTTAAGATATCAACCAGCTCACTTTGCAAGGCTTTATATAATGAATGGGCATAAATCAAGTCACCACGGGCAGTCTGCTCGGTCAGGCTCTTGATGATACGGTTGGTCGCGTTAACACCGATATCAGCAACCAGTAACTGATCTTCGACCTCTTCTAACAGCTCGTCATCAATCTCTTTACCACCGATAAGTATGCTGACCATCCCTTCGGCCAAATTTTTACGTGACTTACTCAGCCCCGTCTTCATACGGTTAAACCAGCTGCCTTTTTTCTTATTTTCTGGTGACTCTTCAGCAGTTTCTTGCGGCGTAGTCGCTTGTACATTACTGCTAGCGACTGGACTCACGCTTGGTGTATCGCCTAATTGCTCTTGTAATGGCATGGCAGGAATGGTTGTCGCAGTGTTAGGTTTGCTCGTAGTGCCTGTCTCTTTAGCGCTCGAAAAGCTCTCAGAGGCACCTTTAGGGACGTTATGCTCTTCTGTCATAACAATTGGCGTGGCCAAAGCAATATTTTCTGCTGCCTGATTGTTTGAGACGTCTGGATTTGCCGTATTATCCCTTTGTGGCGCAGCACTCTCTGTTTTATCAATAATGGGTACAGATTGCGCCGGCAAACTGGGTAAGGTAATATCATCGTCATCTAAGTCATCAAGACCATCATCGAGGTTGATGACCACACGGTTGCTATTGTTTGGGTTATTCATAAGTTTGCCCTAAAAGTTATCGCTATTAATTATTTGTTTATTGTAAATGGATTTTTAGATTGTCATAAGCTTGCCAGCTATATGACCATGGATTTTAGCCTATTTTAGCATAATTCAAGTCGCGCTTAGCCCTTACCATAGTAGACTGTCGTCAAAAATTATCTGCTCAAAAAATCACATAATGATTTGAGAGAGTTTTGCTTAAGGTTTGGACACAAAATTCTGACTTGTTCCTTGCAAGACTTCGCCTACTCTACCAAGACTCATTCAAAAATCCTTATTAGGAAACGCTTATGTCATCACTCTCTAAACACTATAAAAGCATTGCCAATATCAGTGTGGCGATTTTGCTAACGACAACTGTATTATCTGTGGCAGGTTGCAATACTACGCAAGAGTTCAGACCGACCGCTAGTGTCATGATTGGCACACAGACATCACTGTGATGCATTGTATTGCTATGATTACGTCCATCACTTCAGTCATTATTTTATATAAGTAGACCATACCATGCCATTTTCTTTACCACTATCTACTACGCCATTACGCATTGCATGTGCTTTAACGATGGCAACATTATTTTCTGCCTGTCAAACCACCGCATTACCTTCTAGCACGACTACCACTACAAAAAATACGGTCACGACAGATGGGTCATCTCAAAGCGCATTTAGTAAAAATAAAACAACTGATGAGGCAAAGCCCTCTGCGTTGACAATGGATATGTCAGGTCGACATGAATACCAGTTAGAAAATGGCCTAAAAGTCATCGTAAAAGAAGACCACCGTGCACCCGTCGCCATGACCCAGATTTGGTATCGGGTGGGCTCGGCAGATGAGCCGCTGGATAAAGGCGGCATCTCTCACTTACTTGAGCATATGATGTTTAAAGGCACTCCTGATGTTTCAAGTGATGATTATGAGCGTTTAATTGCCAAGTTTGGCGGTGTGAATAACGCTTTTACCAGCTATGATTATACGGGCTACTACGAGCTATTTCCTGCCAATCGTATGCCATTGGCGTTAGAGCTTGAAGCAGATCGAATGAAAAACCTCACCTTCAGTGACAAAGAGTTTGCCAAAGAGCACCAAGTCGTCATGGAAGAGCGACGTCAGCGTACTGATGACAATCCCCTTGCCAAAGCTTACGAATCCTTTCGTTTGCTAGCATTGCCTAACAGTCCAAAGGGTGAATCTGTCATTGGGCCCATGAGTGAGCTAGAATCCATCAAGCTCTCGGATTTAAAAGACTGGTACAAGACATGGTATGCACCCAATAATGCTACTTTAGTCATCGTCGGCGATGTGCAACCACAAGAAGTACTCACTCAAGTCAAACGCTATTTCGGCAAGCTCGCGCCAAGCAACGTACCTAAGCGTAACGCTGTCACTCAAAAAGGCTTTCGTGGTTATCAAAAAGTAGACTCTGAGCAAGCGGTGCAAGTACCCGTTTTGCTAATGGGTTACAACGTACCTAGCCTAGTGACAGCAGGCGCAAACAATGAAAAACAGGCTTACGCCCTCTCGCTTGCTCAAGACGTACTTGATGGTGGTTTATCTGCACGCTTGGAGAGTCGATTGATACGTGAGCAAGGTCTACTGACCACGGTTGGTACTTCTTACGATTTGTTAGATCGCGGCGATGGGCTATTTATGATTCAAGCGACACCACGTGAAGGTGTCAGTTTAGAACAAGCGCAACAAGCCATAATATCAGAGATAGAAAAGCTCAAAACCGATCCCATTGCCGCCGATGAAATCAGTCGCGCCAAGACCAATGCCGTCACTGGCCTAGTATATGCACAAGACAGCATGGAAGGACAAGCACGTATGATCGGCTCACTACAGTCTATCGGGCTAGATGACAGATTACTTGCTAAGTTACCAACCAAACTAGATGGTATCAGTGTCGCTGACATTCAGGCTACCAGTAAGAAGTATTTGGTTAAGGACAACTTAACGGTGATGCATATCGTGCCCCCAAAAGAGAACACTACCAAAGCACAATAAATACTGCCTGTTATCAGAACGTCTCATAAAAGCGACGATATAACCGTATTCTTAATAAGAAGAACATCATGATTCAGAATAAATATGACTCTCAAACAAGACACAAATCTTTGAGTAATGCTTTGCCCTCTACATCATCTAATCTCTCATTAAAAAAGCTATCATACCTTAGTACCAGCATAGTTTTTGCGTTGAGTATATTGGCTAATACTGCCCAAGCCGACACTACAGGCGCTGAAGATTACCGAGCCCCTACTGCTGTTGATGCAAGTGCGCCGATTGCAGCTTTATCTAAACTTACCAGTATCGATGATGCCAAATCTTTAAAAGTCACAGTGCCAACGATTCAAGAGTTTAAGACCAAAGCTGGCGTCCCTGTCATGTTCGTTCAGACCACAGCCTTACCGATCGTCGATGTGGACTTACGTTTCAACGCTGGTAGTGCCCGTGATGGCAGCATCAGTAAAGACGGTTTTGGCATCGCCAACATGACCGCAACGATGCTTGAGCAGGGCTCCAAAAACTTAGATGAAGATGCGTTCACACGTGCTGTTGAAACACTAGGCATCAATCTGGGCAGTAGTGCCTATAAGGATATGTTCATTGTTTCGCTACGCAGCTTATCAGACGATAAACATCTTTTACCAGCTGTTGATTTGATGACGCAAATGGTGAGTGAGCCTACGTTTAATGACGAGGTATTAGCACGTAATAAGTCACGATTACTCGTTGGCTTACAGCAGCAAAAACAAGACCCTGGCAGTCTTGCCAGTATTGCCTTTGATAAGGCTTTATACGGCAGTCATCCTTACGCTCATCCCTCAGTCGGTACGCTAAAGAGCGTGCCAACTATCCAGAAGCAACAGCTGATAGACTTTAAAAATCGGTATTTAGTGGCGGCAAATGCCTCTATCGCTATGACAGGCAATCTGACCTTGGTACAGGCGAAAAAACTGGCTGAAGATATCACGACTAGACTGCCTGCTGGTCAAGCTGCCGCTGATTTACCCGAGCCTAAACCTCTCACTAAATCGCAGCACATTCATATTCCCTTCCCAAGTACCCAAACCACTGTATTGATGGGACAATTAGGCAGTAAACGTGCAACCAATCCAACAGCCCAGCAGCAGCAAACCAATTTTGCGGTTGGTAACGAGGTAATGGCAGGTGGTGACTTTAATGCCCGTTTGATGACTGAGATTAGACAAAATCTCGGGTACACCTACGGTATTTCAGGATCAATGAATCCGATGCTAGCACGCGGGCCTTATCAGATTGGTTTTTCAACGCGCAATGACAAAGCACGTGCGGCAATCGATGCAAGCTTAGCGGTTATCGATGACACGTTAGAAAAAGGAGTCACTCAGGACGAGATACGCCTGACCAAAGACAATCTCAAAAATAGCTTCCCGATGGGTTTTGCAAGTAATGCAGGTATCAATGGTTTGTTAGGAATGATGAATTTTTATCAATTGCCAAACACTTACTTGGCCGATTATGTCAACCGTATTGATCAAGTCACGCTGTCAGGGGTCAACAAAACGCTGCGCGATACCTTAAATCCGGATAACTTTTTAATCGTGACAGTTGGGCAAGACGATCCTTGGAAGGGGATAGAAGCGACGACAAAAACGACCAAATAACAAGAGGGAAATAAGCTAGGTTAAATTCACTCAGTTAGATAATGAATAGCGTGAGTGATGAGCGATTCAGTATGCCCGACTCATCACTCATTTGCTTATTATCTTGTCACTGACTTGTGCTATCAAAAAAGACTACGAATACTCTTTATCAGAGTTATCAGAAATGGTCATTACGATGTCGTAATTGAGGTTTTGAGGCTTATAGGTGGCACCATTGTAGCTTAGTCGAATGACATGCTTGTCGTAAGACATGACCTTATAACCACCATTAGCAAAGTTATGTAGCGCGGGAACTATAAGTAAGGCTTCGATTTGGCGATTGTTGGTGGCGACTGAAATATGCTGACCCTCTCGAGGATATAGGAAATAGTCACAATAATCGTTTACCATTACTTCTGCAACGCGCTCAATAACCTGACTACCCTGTTCTTCTATCAACTTTGGGCATACATCAGCGCGCTCTGAGGCCAAACGAGCATAAGAGTTTCTAATACTGTCTTCAATGTTTTCAGAATTTTGTGCGATGCTATCACGTGTTAGCGCAGCTTTATCTGTCACCAGCGAGCTGTTTTCAGGATAGGGTTCTGGACTGCAGGCACTCACCAATAATACGGAAAATGATGCCATTCCTATTAACGTGGTGTAAATATATTTTGAGCGAAAAAAACGTTGTTTCCTTTCATTCGATTTACTGCATCTTGCAACTGCTGAATGCTGCTTTGTCATAAATCCCGCTTATAATAACCGTGATCTTCTTCCTTGAAGATCGATAAGGATATACAGATAATTGATAAACATGCCACTATTAGAGCATGAAATTCTAATTCCAAACAATTTTTTAGTGAACTTGCGCGTCTAGCCAGCTCATCCTATTAATCATTTAGCTTTAAAATTTATAAGCGATATTATACTGTTTCTCGTTTTTTTATTGTCACTAATTTGAGTGTGCGCTTGCTTATGACGCGTTAACCCTTAGCTATAGTGAATTCAGTATAAAAACGATACAGTGGGACTGGGATAAATTTTTCGCAGCCTCTGTCTGCGTAGGCACAGCACGCAAGGAAAATTTAGACCAGTTCCACCTTGATATATAATGTATCTGTTTTATTTAGGATTGACTATATCTAATAGCGACAAGAAGAGCTACTACTGGCATGGTTAAAACCCCATTTACGATAACCATCGGTATCGAGATGAATCGCACCTGTGGCATATAAACCCAAGCCAAAGTTGTAAGACTGTCCTTGATATTGCCAAAACTGGCACAGGCCATCCTGCATCGTACTAAGCCGCCATAAGTTGTCTTCGTACTCTGGCACCCAAATATCCATGGCACTTGCATTCATATGCTTGCTACTGCCAGCACCGCCAGCACAGTCGTTCAGCCCAGGGCTACGATACACCGAGCGTATCTCAGTACTTAGAGGCAAAATGCCTTGATTTTTTAGCTCACTATAGAGGTGTAGTGTTGGCACGATATTGGCCCACAACTCTCGCGGCGGCAGCTGATAAGGCTCATAACCGCATTTGTCCCAGCTGCGCGCGGTGGTAAGTAGCTGAGACAGTGGTGGTACATTTTGTGCACCCACACGTGCACTCAAATAGCGCTGATATTCGGCTACTTGCCTAGCACGGTAACTATTGCTGTTGAGCCATGCATTAAAGTCCATGCTCGTAAGATCGTTATTAGCACTATTATAGGTGTTATTCGTTGTGCTATAGCTGTTATTACGGTAAGTTGTATTATAAGTCGCTCTTCGTTGGTTCACATTAACGCGTTTGTTTTCCTCGATAGACAGACTGGCATCAATTTCAAAATCACGCTGCTTTTGTGCAATCAAGCTTTGCATACTATCGCCATTTGATGCATTTGCGCCACTTAACATAGTGACACCAGGGCGCTGACTAGAGACATTGTTAGAAGGCGATATATAAGCATTGCTAGTGTCGCCACTGCCTTGACGCACTTCGATACGGCGTTCACTACTATCAGTTATAATAGCGGCATGAACACTGATGCTACTCATACAAACAACCAGTGCAAGAATAGGCTTCTGGATTTGTCCATAGTTACGGTTTTTTGATTTTATCATTGCAGGAATCTACCGCTAAAAACGTTTTATCGATACTATCAAATTTTCAGCAAGCAGGCTAAACTATCGCCTCTAATCTGAGGCAGGATATTCGTAATTAACACTTATCCTTATCACTTTTATAATTCAGTGACTTTATTGCCTAGATGTTAAGTATCTGCTTGTTTTTTTGTCCGTGAGCTTCTATTAGAATAGAGACCGTCAAATACTCATCACATATTTTATATAAGACAGCTTAGATAACCTCTCCCTTTTACTCCAACTGCTAGCCAAACTTTGCCTATGTCTTCTAACCCGCAATACCGTTTTTCACGTCAGAGCCATCACTTAGGCAAAAGTCATGCACCGACGATCTGGCAACGTATTCACATCGATCCGTGGTTGACCTTGCTTTTGTTAACAGTTTGCTGCATTGGCCTGACGATTTTATATAGTGCTGCCAGTCAAGACGTTGGCATGGTCATACGTCAGATGGTAAGTTACGGTGTGGCATTCACCGTAATGTTTGCGATGGCACAAATACCGCCAAGCCTTTACCGTACCTTTACGCCTATATTTTACGTGTTAGGTCTTATATTGTTGGTATTGGTTGATATCATCGGTGAAGTGCGTATGGGTGCTCAGCGTTGGATCAACTTACCTGGGTTTGGTAGTGTGCAGCCGTCTGAGTTTATGAAGCTTGGTATGCCGATGATGTGTGCTTGGTTTTTGTCCAAGCGTGATCTTCCGCCATCACCGTCCAGTATTTCCATTACTCTGGCATTGATTATCGTACCCGTGTTATTGATTGCAAAAGAGCCTGATCTTGGCACTTCGCTTTTAGTCGCTGCTAGTGGCATTTTTGTGCTGTTCTTGGCAGGTCTGTCTTGGCGTCTGATTTCTGCTGCTGTGATTTTAGCGATACCTTTTATTGCGTTTGCTTGGAACTTTTTGTTGCATGATTATCAGCGTACGCGCGTCCTAACCTTACTCAATCCTGAAGCCGATGTACAAGGTGCTGGGTGGAATATTATCCAATCAAAGACCGCTATTGGTTCAGGTGGTCTCACTGGCAAAGGGTATTTAGAAGGCACACAGTCGCATCTGCATTTTTTACCAGAAGGTCATACTGACTTTATTATTGCAGCTTTCTCTGAAGAATTTGGTTTACTAGGTGTCATGCTGCTGATGTTTATTTACTTTTGCCTTTTGTCGCGTGCCTTGTATATCGCTTTCACCCATCCTGACATTTATAGCAGGCTGCTTGCGGGCGCTATTGCCATGTCTTTCTTCGTTTATATATTCGTCAATGTCGGTATGGTTGGCGGTATTTTACCTGTTGTTGGCGTACCCCTTCCTTTCATCAGCTATGGTGGTACCGCTATCGTGACTTTGATGGCAGGTTTTGGCTTATTGATGTCGATTCACACTCACAAATCTGGTTAAAAACACTTATAATCAATACCTTATATGGTGAAACCATTATAAAAATGGTATAGCAAGATTAAACGCTATTTTTCGCAGCCTCTGGAGACGCAGTCATAGCAAGCAAAGTAGCATTTAATCGAGCGCGTTTCCTATGCTGTATCAATTTTATTGAGGTTCTACTATATATAAAACATCAGTAAATTATCATTGAAATATGACAAACACACATCATTTATATCTCTCAAAAACACTGAGCATAAAATAAAGCACTCTCGCATGACTAATGACAACAAAGTTTAGATTAAATCAAAGTATCAGCGATTTTTCTACTATTAATATTTTGTTACTTTTAATAGATACTACATAATCCCCAGTCATGACCAGCCTATCAAAAGGCTTTATGAGACATAAAGCATTGTTATTTAATTACTTGTATCATACTGTCATTAACAGTGATTTTTTAACAAAAATGAATTGTAAATCAGGGCTGAAATATTTTATTTCTTGTTTTTTACAAAAAATTGCGTTAACCTCGTTTTACTGTACTTTGATACATAACCCGTACATAGCCACTAACAAACTTTGCATTTAATTATACTTTGGTTGTAGATTGGTCGTATAGTTAGCATCTTGTAGATTTCAGACTTTCAAATACACTACTTAATTAACGGTTTAATAACAAAGCATCACGCAAAAACTTTTAAACCCTTCATTACTTTAGCAATATCAGAAAGTTTGTATATCGGAAGTTTTATAGATACGACATATAGTGACATTGGTACTTACTCTCTAAGTTAAAAATAAGTACTCAATGAATATCGCTGACTATCATTTAAGCATGTCCTAAGTAACTACGGTCATTACTACCGCTACTTATGATCATAAAATGAAAAATTGCCATATATTGAAACCTATAAGAGTCTCGCCCTAAATATTAATCGCTATCAAAACAATAGATTAATATAAAGATTCTAGAGTTTGATTCACTGTTAGATTGGTCTAACGCTGTCATACTCAATCTAAAAATTTAGAGTTAGGTTTTGGTGTATAAGTTATAGAGGTATTTATGAATAAGCGTTTATCTGGTTTACTTACTATGTCGGCAGTTTTATTCGCTGGCTCTGCAGTTGCTACAAATGTAAATGCTGTAGAAGCAAAAACCTCCCTTGCGATGATTTCACAAGATAACGCCTCCCATATCGATCGTGTACTTGGTGAGCTTAGCCGTCAGCATGATGGTGCATCAAGTTTGGTCAAATCAGCACGTCAGCCTACTTCATTAGCACTTAGTAGTTCACTATTAGCGAGTGATACCACTCAAGTCACCAATGATGAAGATGTGTTAGAGCGTCTAACCGCAGTAGCCTCTAATTCTGTTAGTAAATTTAAGCAAACTGGTCTTGCCTCTTGGTATGGTCGTAAGTTTCATGGTCGTAAAACAGCCAGCGGTGAAACCTTTGACATGAATGGTTTGACGGCAGCACATCGCTCATTACCACTCAACTGCTATGTCAAAGTGACCAACAAGACGAATGGCAAGAGCGTTGTAGTAAAAGTCAATGATCGTGGCCCATTCCATGGCAACCGTGTTATGGACTTATCTTACGGCGCTGCTAAGCGTTTAGGTATCACAAACAAAGGTGTTGGTAACGTTTCTATTGAGCGTGTTTCAGGGCCTTAAGTTTAGACAATTCATATAAGACAAACACTAAAAGCGCCTAACTTATCATGAGTTAGGCGCTTTTTTGATAACATCCTTTATACTTCCTGAGACTATCTATAACTCAAAGGCACTTTCGATGGCATCGTCAAGACGTTCAACAGCAATCACATTGATTCCTTTAAATTGAGGCGCATCTTTAGCAGGTGCATTGGCCTTTGGAATAATCGCATGTTTGAACCCATGCTTCATCGCTTCTTTTAAACGCTCTTGACCGTTGGGTACTGGACGGATTTCACCAGATAAACCGACCTCACCAAACACTGCTAATGACGATGGTAATGGCTTTTCTTTGATGCTTGAGGCACATGCCAACAACACTGCCAAATCAGATCCAGTCTCTATGACTTTGACGCCACCAACAACGTTGACATAGACGTCTTGTCCACTGGTATGAATGCCACCATGACGATGCATCACTGCTAGTAGCATGGACAAACGCTGGAAGTCCAAACCCAACGCCATGCGTCTAGGCTGTCCTTGGGAGTCATCCACCAACGCTTGCACCTCAACCAGTAATGGCCTAGTCCCTTCACGGCTAACCATAACAACAGATCCAGCAACGGGCTTATCATAACGGCTCAAAAATATCGCTGATGGGTTGGCAACTTCTTTGAGCCCCATGTCAGTCATGCCAAAAATACCCAGCTCATTAACCGCACCAAAACGGTTTTTGACTGCACGAATCATCCGAAAACGTGAGTCAGACTGACCTTCAAAATACAATACCGTATCGACCATATGCTCAAGTACACGTGGGCCTGCTAAAGTGCCTTCTTTCGTCACATGGCCCACTAAAAATAGCGCTGTACCTGTTTGCTTTGCATAGCGCGTTAAGATCGCGGCAGACTCTCTGATTTGACTGACGCCGCCTGGTGCAGAATTGATGGCGTCAGTATAAATAGTCTGGATAGAGTCAATAATAGCAATGGCTGGCTGCTCTTGGGTCAAGGCCGCACAAATGGTTTCCACATTGGTTTCTGCGAGTACGCGAAGTCTATCAGCAGGTAAATCTAAGCGTTTGGCACGCATAGCTACTTGTGCAAGTGACTCTTCGCCAGTCACATAAAGCGCACTACCTGCCAAAGAATCAGCACGTGCCATATTAGTCGCTGTCTGCAACAATATGGTTGACTTACCAATACCAGGATCACCACCAATTAGTACGACAGAACCAGCTACCAATCCACCACCTAGCACACGATCAAACTCACTAATGCCTGTTGGCAAGCGTGTGTCTAACGTCACACTGACTGCGTTAAGTGGCATAACTGCGCTGTGAGTGCCAGAGTAGTTACCAGCTGGTGCAGCAGTACTACGAGAAGTGGAACGGCTGGCATTAGGCTTGGCAGTACTTTTATTGTGATGCGGCATACTGACATTTGGCGCTTCTACCAAGCTATTCCATTCACCGCAATCTGTACACTGCCCTGCCCATTTGCCAAAATGCGCGCCGCAATTCTGACAGACATAACTGCTTTTATTTTTTGCCATAAATGATGAGCCTTATCCAGATGATTAGTCGAGAATAATGAATAAAATATCGTACGCTCTTTGATGAGTGGGAATGTAAGAGTGTTTGTCGCGATCAGTCAGTTGTGAGTATCCAAAGCTGTATTTGATAGAAGGGAGAGCGTTAAGCGTAGGTTATTCTAAATATAATGAAGATGTTGACTGCTGGCTTTATAAGTTAGTTGCAATGCTAAAATCAGCAGTTCGTGTAGATAAGAATATGAGTAAAAAATGATTTATCACAGCGGGCTATACTTGAAAGTCTTTACCTAAGTAAACAGATTTGACCAGATCATTTTCTAAGACTTCCGATGAAGTACCTTCGGCAATGATAGCCCCTTCTGAAACAATATAAGCCTTTTCACAGATGGCTAACGTATCACGAACATTGTGATCAGTGATTAAGACACCAATACCACGATTTTTCAGTGTCAAAATAACGTCCTTGATATCGCCAACAGAAATGGGGTCTACACCGGCAAATGGCTCATCCAATAAGATAAATTTAGGATCCGCTGCTAGCGCACGAGCAATTTCACAGCGACGACGCTCGCCGCCTGACACACTCATTCCAAGTGAGGTACGTACATGTTCTAAATGAAATTCGCCAATCAGCTTTTCAAGCTCTTGCTGCTGCTCAGCTTTACTTAATTCTGTACGAGTCTGCAAAATCGCCAATATATTGTCTTCGATAGATAATTTACGGAAAATCGACGCTTCTTGCGGCAAATAACCAATACCAGCACGAGCACGCTCGTGCATAGCGTATTTAGACAGATCCATTTTTCCTAGAGTGACACGGCCCTTATCCATATTGACCAGTCCCACCACCATGTAAAAACTGGTCGTTTTACCAGCACCATTCGGGCCTAGCAGTCCAACAACTTGGCCTTGCTCAACAGAAAACGAGACATCTTTGACTACCCAGCGCTTGCCGTAACGTTTACCCAAATTTTGCATAGTCAAGCGAGCGACAGGCGCCGTATTGCTATTTGATACTGAAGAATCTATATTTTTACTGTCACTCATAGCTTACTCTTGCTTTCACGATATTCGTATACTACCAAAAACCTATTCATGCTTTGGTTGGCTAGGTTAGCGAACGCCACTTTGGTTGGTATTATTATTTGGTGGAAATACCAACTCTACTCGCTGATTACCACCAGCGGTCGCTTCTACATCACCTGCTTTTAGACTATAACGAATAACATTACCGGCAAAACTTGCCCCATTCTGAACCAGCTTGGCATTTCCTGTTAAGGTGATAATGCCAGATACCGCGTTATAATCAATCTTATTTGCCTGACCTTTTGCCAAGCCTTTTTCTTGCGTCACAACCTGCTGCATAGTTGCTGGACGACCCGTCGCTACCGCTGAATTAATGCTGCGCTGCTGCGAGAGATTGACTGTAATATTGTCCGCAGTCATTTTAAAAGTACCTTGAGTAATAATGACATTACCTGAGTAACTAGTGACGCCAGTACGCTCACTATAAGTGGCCTTGTCCGCTAGCAGTTTGATTTGCTGATTGGCATCTGATGGCAGTGCATGGCTATACAATGGTAGGGCTAACAACATAAACGTTGGAACAACACGTAGCTTATGTGAGCAGATTGATGCGCATAAAGTAGGCAAAAATTTAGATTTCATATAATAACTCGTTTCATAATTGGTGATAGGATTTGCAAACTTCATGATGGCTGCTGTTTTAATGTAGTAGAAAACGCTAGTTTAAAATAATGCTTTGTCTTGACGATCAGCGGGCGTAAAAGCGACAGCAACTTGCCCAAACTCATATTCACCCGTTTCCAGATTGGCAGTCATGCTGGATGCTTCAAAACGATTCATCCCTTGTTCAATTTTGACAGGCTCATCGCTATACACTTGACCAGACTTTGTATTGCCTTTTAGGGTACTACCAGTCACTTTGATTGGCTCAATATCAGACGCCTCTTTATTACCTTCGCTAACCAGTGTAAAACCACCTGATAAGCTCAACTCCCCTGTTTGCTGACTGATGGCTGCACTACCTGCTTGAATACGGTAGCGCTGCTCTGTTGACGGCTCCCAATTCATCGTGATGCCTGACATCTCATCCTGATTGGTCTCAGGATTATGCGTTAAAGACTCAGCAGTAAGTTCATACTCAGTTTCACCTTGCTCATTCGTCTGAACTGCTTTGATATCAGTGGCTTCATAATCGACATCTGTCGTCTCGATATTGACTGGTGGCGATACATCCCCTTGTTGCTGGAAAAACCAGCCCGCAATACCGGCAATAATCAACGCTAATATAATAAGAACACGTGTATTCACGACAGTTCATCCTGAGCTTGAGTTTCATCAAGCGTATAATGTGCGATAAAGTCTTGATAATGTCCATGACCCTTCAAGATGAGATCACATACTTCACGTACTGCGCCGGTACCACCTGCTCGAGTGGTGACCATATCACTGCGTTTTATGACTTCCGCGTGTGCGTTGGGCACGGTTGCTGCAAACCCTACCGTTTGCATCGCTTTAATATCTGGCAAGTCATCACCCATATAAGCGCAGTCGGCAGCAGTAATATTGAGCGCAGGATCAAGAGACGATAATAACTCTTTTAGTGCAATGAGCTTATCATCCCGTCCTTGTACCACGTGATTGACACCCATTTCTGTTGCACGTTTATCAACCATAGCGCTGCTACGCCCAGTAATAATAGCAGTTAAAATGCCATAACGCGCTAGAGACTTAACACCCACGCCATCCTGTACTGAAAACGCTTTGGTTTCGATACCATTTGCGTCGTAGATAATTTGACCATTAGATAAAATCCCATCGACATCCATGACCAATAGCTTTACTTGTCCGGCTTTTTTTATTAAATCTTGCATTATTTGTCTCTTTTTGACGAATATTTTTCTAACTATTTTATATGAAAAACCAATCGTTCTATCAACTATTAATGAATTACTTTACACCAGCTTGTAATAGATCATGAACAGTAATGACTGCTTCTAAACGATCTTCATTATCAATAATTAGTAATTGACTGATACCATTTTCATTCATGACACTCAAGGCATCCGATGCGCGCATTGTTTTACTGATATGGCGTGGGTTACTAACCATTACCTCATTCATCGGCGTTTGTAGATCAATACCTTTTTCAAGAACACGGCGTAAGTCACCATCTGTAAATACCCCAACGACTTTCTCATTATCATCCGTCACCACTGTCATCCCTAAGCGTCCAGCAGACATCGTAAATAGTGCTTGCTGTAGCGGTGCTTGTTGGTGAATCAAAGGTAAGTCTTCTGACTTGGTATGCATTAAATCTTCGACACGCGTCAATAGTTGACGACCTAATGCGCCCGCTGGATGCGATAATGCAAAGTCCTCAGAAGTGAAGTTACGAGCATGTACCAAGGCGACCGCTAGAGCATCCCCTAACGCTAAGGTAGCCGTTGTACTCGATGTAGGGGCAAGATTGAGCGGACAAGCCTCTTGTGAGTGGCCAAGGGTCAAAACAATATCAGCCGCTCGTGGCAGCATACCGCGTTTATCTCGGCTGATACTAATTAGAGGGATGTTCAAGCGTTTGACCACTGGCAGTAGCATCTTAATCTCATCGGATTCACCAGAGTTCGAGATAGCAAGCAGTACATCACCTTTGACAAGCATGCCCAAATCGCCATGACCTGCCTCACCAGGATGCATAAAAAAAGCAGGCGTACCCGTCGAGGCAAAAGTCGCTGCTATTTTACGTCCAATCAATCCTGATTTACCCATGCCCGTTACTACCACTCGACCCTGACAAGCCAAAATAACGTCACATGCTTGTGCAAACCTGTCATCTATCTGCTCTGTCAACAATGCTAATGCAGATATCTCAGTATTAATCGCGTCAATAGCCGTTGTGATAAATTGCTCATGGGTCAAATCAGTTTTAGTATCGCTCATGAATCTGCTCTATTTTTATAATGAATCAACCTAGTATTTTACTATACTCTGTTTCATATTAATAATGGCCTACCATTTATATAATGGAGGCAGCCATTATTTTTTACAGTAACTATCTGCTTATTTATATAAAAAAAACCCACTATAGCAGCAGGTCTTAATCGTATAAATCATGTCTCTTGATGTATAGTTGGATAATACACTCAATTCGTACAACTAATTAACTATTGGTATCATTCGATCCGTTGTCCGGCTTTTCTTCAAAGCCCGTACCGTCTGTCGGTGCATCAAAACCACGATCCTGTCCAAAGCCGCCGCGCTCAAAACCGCGTTCCTGACCTTGTCCAAAGCTACCACGCTCAAAGCCACGTTCTTGACCTTGACTGAACCCTCCGCGATTAAATCCACTACGACTAGAGGCGAAACCACGCTCTTCAAAACCGCCCGCAGCAGGATTGCTGCCACGCTCAAAGCCACCACCTTGATAGCCAGTTTGCGCTAAGCCTTGAGGTTGAGCGCCAGTACCTGTAGTGGTTGTACTACTACGCGGGTTACGAGCTGGCACTACGGTTGAGATGGCATGTTTATATACCATCTGACTGACTGTATTTTTGAGGAGTACAACATATTGATCGAACGATTCAATTTGGCCTTGCAGCTTGATACCGTTAACCAAAAAAATAGAGACAGGAATGCGATCTTTGCGCAGCGAATTCAAGAATGGATCTTGTAAAGTTTGTCCTTTTGACATGAAATCTCTCCTAAATATTATATAGTTATGTTTTGAGTGCCAATTATTCTAAGTGTCAATTTAATTATAGTGGCTAAAAGGTAGATACAATAATATGTTTTCTTTATAAAACGTATCTAAATAAATATTCATTGTTCTTAAGTTATTCCACTTTATCGCGAATACGTTATTATTGTAAATAATTAAGTAACTACTTGTTTCACTAATTATTTTATCTACAAATGTCAACTAATGCTTGTTATCGAAGCAGTTATATTCGTTTCCTACTGCATTTTCAGATAATTTAAATTATAACAGCTATCTATGCTAATTTTTGAAACTAATTGTGATTATGCTTTTATCTCTGAATAGAGCTTTCTACGAAAATAATCCACATTAAGTTTGACTCTTATAAAGTAAAAAGCAAGAAACATCTTTTCAATACAGATAATTTCTTGCCTGCTCCATCGTCGCAAATGTTTTTAGTACTATGGTGTTATTAGTAGCAGTACTATCAGATCCCATTGCCAATGCTGAAGAAGCATTAGGGAGCTGTATTACTTTTCGCAACCATGTGTACTGACGCTTTGCCAGCTGCCTTGTGGCATATAATGCCTTATTTTGCATTTCCTGACAAGCAAGCGCTTCGGTCTCAGCATAGGACACATCTGGCTGAGCATTTGTGTACACGCCCTCGCCTTCTATCTTATTTATGGCCATTAGGCTTTTAGAGTCTGCGAAGGCTTCATAAAATTGGGCTTTGTCCAAATGGGTTTTATCCAATACTGGATGTTGCGTACGAACGAGATATTCTAATACTTGGCGATAACCCACACAGCGCATCGACGGCATATTAGGGGTCAGCGGGTACTTCTCAAGTAAGCCAACAACCTCTGCCACTAACCCTTCTTTCCACATGATATCAAGGCGCTGTTCGATACGCGCATGTAACCACGGGCGGTCTGGTATCACTGACAATGCATGCCACTGCTGTTCTGGATGATGGGCCAAAGCTTGTTTTGGCTCACGCTGCCAGTCGCTTATGGGCCTATCTGTCTGCAAATAAACCTCAATTGCCCGAGTAATGCGCTGAGTATCCGTCGCATTCAAACGCTGATGGCTAACTGAGTCAACATTGCCAAGATAATCATATAAAGCACTGATACCTTCCTCTTGACGCCATTGTTCTACGCGTGCACGTACGCTGTCATCGCTATCAGGCACTGAAGACAGGCCATCGAGTAGCGCCATGTAGTACATCATAGTGCCGCCTACTAACAGCGGTATCTTTTTGCGCTCATGACACTCATCAATAAGACGTGCTACATCACCAACAAACTCAGCGACGCTATAGCTTTGCATGGGATCAATAATATCAACCAAATGATGCGGATAACGCGTTAACTCATCTGCTGTTGGTTTTGCGGTACCAATATTCATATCGCGGTATATCAGTGCTGAATCCACAGAAATCAGTTCAAAACGGCCTGTATCGTATAATTCATATGCTAATGCTGTTTTTCCGCTAGCAGTTGGTGCCATCAGACACACGACACTATTATCAGGCAGATTAGTAGAGACGCTATCAGACGAATATTGCATAGAATTGCCTTTCTCAATATGTAGTTGGCTAAAATAGTAGTCAGCTTGATATTTATTCGGATGTAGAAGATAACATTAGTGTGACTAAACGATGACTGTCTAAGATTTTGATCGCATTTCTTGTCAGTATATCAGCGAGATCTGCAACAAAAACTGCTGAGTCTTGTGCAGTCATTTGCGAGCTTACTGTTGTAAGCTGTTGATTGATCTCCATAGCACTGTTTGACATTTTATCTTTTTTAAATACCTTATTGCTAAATATAGATGATTCAAATAACTGGCTTACCTTTGACTGCCAGTCTTTAGTACTTATTAATAGACATTGCCCTTGATGATAAAATAAGAGCCAAGGTAGGTTTTTATCAGTTGCGGTTGAATCGATAACAAGAGCCTCTGCATCATTAATAATATCCAAGCAGATTGGTAAGGATGAAACTGTAGGCGCTTCGGATGAACGATACGAAGTATGGCGACTTTGCTGTAACGGCTTATCGACATAAGATGGTGTTGATTCTTTAGCTGGCGACTTATTTGAAAATGATTTGCTTGAAGCAGATTGATATGATTGTCTAGGTTCTTGTACTTGCCTGCTCTGTCTTGTGTGATCTATAGGCATATCATTAGGCAAATGTGTGTCAGACAAATTATCTACAGAGACGTCTTTTTTTGACACTTCTGGATTATCGGGGCTAGCAACCTTTGGCGTAGCATTGACTATTTTCAGCTGTGAACGAATCGTATGGCTTAAGTGAGCCATGATATTGTTTAGCGGACTGATTTTGATACGCTGCTTCGATGGATGCACATTGACATTGAGCCACTGAGTTGGCAACTCAAAATAAAGCGCATACCCCATACCTGCTAGCTGAGCACTCTGAGCAAGTTGACGCATTTGGTTACTGATCAACGCCTCTTTTACCAAGCGACCATTCACATAGATCAGCTTTGGCAAGTCTTTTTGCTCATCAGTCATCGGCCATAACCAGCCACTGATTGCTGCTCGATCAACTGTGCTATCGCCGTACGCTACAGACGACTGCACAAGACTCGATAGATCTATCGATACTGCTAGCGCATTGTCCGTTAATGGCATACCAGTCGCTTGTTCTAAACGCGGCAACGGTAGACGGTTAGCATCATTATCGTTAACGTTTGTAGCATTTGCAGACAATGATAACCGCTTTTTATTGTCATGAAAAAGTGTCAGTGCGACATCAGCTCGCGCCAGTGCGACTTCACGGACGATGGTCTCGATGTGGCCAAATTCAGTGGCAATAGATTTTAAATTACCGCGGCGGGCAGGCACATTGAAATATAAGTCTTTGACTATGATTGTTGTGCCGCGATTATGAACGACTGGTGTTAGCTTTGGGGTATCATCTAACACCCCAGCGACCTGTAGTTGACGGCCTATACCACTCTCATCATGGCTACTCGTCAAGGTCAAACGAGAGACAGCCGCCATCGCTGCCAATGCTTCACCGCGAAAACCGAGCGTCGTAATGCCGTGCAAGTTCGCAACATCAGCGACCTTGCTGGTCGCATGACGCGTAATCGCCATCACCATATCATCAGGATGAATACCCACACCGTTATCCACCACTTCAATCATGCCCATACCACCTTGAGTAATACGTATCTCAATATCGGTGGCACCTGCATCAATAGCATTTTCGAGCAGCTCTTTGACGACCGCTGCTGGACGCGTCACGACCTCACCTGCTGCTAGTTGATTAATGAGCAGCGGCGATAGTTTTTTGATACGGGTATAGGCATGGCTATCTGGCATGGATAAATATCATATTTTAATGAGTTGAGCTGAGATAAGGTTTACATACTGAGAGTCGTTAAATCTATTCCTTGCGCCTGCCCTGCACTCGAGAGACACAGCGTCACTTGCCGCGCTTCCTTATCATCGCTGACACTTTGAGTCATATCGATGAATAACGTAGGCGGCGGAAGATAGCCATCAGCGCGGCTCGCCCATTCAATGATAACGAGCGCTTCAGGCTCATCTAAATACTCATCAAAGCCAATAAAAGACAGCTCTTCTGGATCTTGGAGACGGTATAGGTCTGCATGATAAACTGGCTTAGTCGAGCCATCATTTCGATGAATACTATAAGGCTCAACCAAGGTATACGTTGGGCTTTTTACCGCACCAGTATGACCGAGAGCATGCAACCAGTAACGCGTTAAAGTAGTTTTACCAGCACCCAAATCTCCTGCCAGCCACACACTACCCGTCAGCGGCAATGTCGCTAATTGCTCAGCCAGTGACTGAGTGTCTTGCTCAGAGTTCAGTATCAAAGTTTGCACGATGTCACTGTTTTCTATTGATTGATCATTATGCATCAGTCTGAACCTGCATAGTCACCGTTGGGTTGGTGAAGCTTTCACCGCGAATCAGCTTGGCATACAGATCAGAGTCCGTCCATTCAGCACGAACTTGTTCACTAAATTCAAAATCCTCTAAAACCAGCTTACCCATCTGCTCATTTGCCACATCATCGGCGAAACACTGCGCGTAACCCGTTGCCGTTTCATGGGCAATTACCGAATACACACTGACATCCGCTTCGCCATTTTGCATTTGCGTCTGTCGCAGTATTTCTTGCGCCCAAAAGAAAATCACCCGTGAAAACTGCTCTGCTGACGGAGATACTGGTAGGCTGATCCAACGTGCGCTAAATTTCTTACACGCTGCGACATATTCAGGATCGTCTTTGTTCCAAAAACAAATGGCATGATCAAAGCTGTCGATAATATCTTTGATCGAAGATTTTAGTAGCCCAAAGTCATAAACCATTTGCCCATGGTCTAGACGGGTGGCCTCTAAAATCAGCTCAATCTGATAGCTGTGACCATGGATGGAGTGTTTGCAGCGCTCAGAGCTACAGTTACGAACGATATGAGCATTTTCAAATTTGAATAGTTTACGTATACGCATAATAATTTGACCAAAACAGTGAGCACGATGGTGCTAAATGTTAATAAATAAGAGTTTGCCGCGTTTATGAATCGGTTTATGGCTAATTATAGCAAATCGCCATGTATCCGTAAGTAAGCACTTATGAATACCATGATTAATTGAACGAATCGATTAGCGCATAACTTGGCTAAAACAATGATTTCGCTAAAGGAAAGAAGCAAGAGAACTGAATCGTAGGCGAATTGTGCGAGTACTATCTATTACTAATGCTTAAGCCTATACTCGATTTAGTAAGCGACTATGTTAGTCGTCACCATATTTACCTTAAGTCAGCTCAATTGGCTTAGCAGGTTGTATGCGTTATCTACAAAGGAATTACCATGAGTAAAGGTCAAGACAGTAAAAAGAATATCAAAAAGAAGCCACTTTTGACCGCCAAAGAAAAGAAAGCGGCGAAACAAGCGAAAAAAGACGACAATGGTAGCATCTTAGGTAAACATTAATATCTTTCGTATCAATATGCCGATCTGACCTAGTGGTTTGATTGGCGTTTTTTTGAGTTGGCCACTCGTTTTTTTTAGGCACTGCGCGGCGCAAACATAATAATCGCCATTCCTAATAGTGCAACTACTGAGCCCACTATGTCCCACATGGTTGGTCGTATCCCATTGACCGTCCATAACCATAAAATCGCCATACAAATATATACACCGCCATAGGCCGCATAGACCCTACCTGCAGCAGTCGGATGTAATGACAGCAGCCAGACAAACGCAATCAAACTCAGCGCGCCAGGTATTAATAGCCAGATTGATTTACCTTCTCGCAGCCATAGATAAGGCAAATAACACCCTGCAATCTCAGCCAATGCGGTCAGCGCAAAAAGCCCAACGGTCTTTAATTCTGTCAAACTTACCTACTCCTCAACGGTGATAAATCCAGTCAAATATGGTACGGCATTGCCAGAAATAAGCACTCTATCGTCTGCCACGGTACAGTCAAGCACACCGCCGCGACTAGATGCTTGATAAGCGACTAATTCATTTTTAGCTAAACGCTTCGCCCATAAAGGGGCAAGTCCAGTATGAATCGAACCTGTTACTGGGTCTTCATCACCACCATTTGCTGGCCAAAAGTATCTAGAGACGAAATCATAATCATGATACTTCTCTGAGGTTGCCTGACAAGTTACCACCACATCATAAGGCGCTAGCTGCTTCAACTTCTCATTATCACGCGCGACATTCAACACATCGGATTCAGAATCATAGATGACGAAATACGCTTGAGCATTACGGTAGACTTCAGCAGGCGCAATGGATAGACCTGCTAATAAACTATCAGGAATCTCATCGATTTTTTCAGGCATTCTATTGGGAAAATCCATTTGCATTTTGCCAGAATCCGTTTTTACGACTGTCAAAATACCAACCGCTTTGGCTGAAAAATTAATCGACTGTACGTTTGAATTTTTATTAAACAACACAAAGGCAGCGGCTAAAGTCGCATGACCACAGAAGTCAATTTCGGTCAATGGTGAGAACCAACGAATATGATAAACACCTTTGCCATCAGGAACAATAAAAGCGGTCTCAGACAAGTTATTTTCAGACGCAATAGACTGCATCAAAGCATCATCTAACCATGTATCTGTCACAATAACCGCCGCGGAATTACCTTTGAATAGCGTGTCAGTGAAGGCGTCTATAATATTTATTTCTAGTTGCATGGGATGTTCTCATTTTTATAATTTTTTAAAGATTAATCTTGGTCATCATTATCTTCGGAGAAATCAAAATAAGAAATAGTTGACCAAAACTTAATACTTAGATCAATAGGCAATAGTTTCAGTGATGTTTTACTGTAGCTAACCAGTCTTGGCAACGAGCTAATATACCTAGTTCGCTAATTATCTCAAAAAATCTCGCTATAGCTAGGACAACATAATTACTTTAGCATTTTGACAATATTGAAATAGTATGACACACAAAACCTCAGTAAAATCTATCATAGCAAACAAACCTCTTAGATAACCGCCTATCTAGGCCATACCAACACTTTGATTAGGAAATTAGCGTCATGATGCGTATTGGATTATTTTTATTGACCAACTTGGCTGTGATCGTGGTCTTTAGCATTGTGTTTGGGATACTATCTAGGCTTTTTGGGATTGGAGGTGTATATACGGCAGCTGGGCTAAATTATGTCAGTCTTGCAGTTATGTGCGGTATCTACGGTATGGTCGGCTCAATGATTTCGCTATTTCTGTCGAAATGGATGGCCAAAAAATCCACGGGTACGGTGGTAATAGAATCCGCACGCAACCCAACTGATCAATGGCTGGTCGATACAGTGGCAAAACAAGCGCAAGCGGTAAACATCGGTATGCCTGAGGTTGGTATTTTTAACAATTCGCAGCCAAACGCGTTTGCAACTGGCTGGAATAAGAATAAAGCGCTGGTAGCGGTATCCTCTGGTCTACTACAGAATATGAATCAAGATGAAATCGAAGCGGTACTAGCGCATGAGATTGGCCATGTAGCTAACGGCGATATGGTAACCCTTGCCCTTATTCAAGGTGTGGTCAATGCGTTTGTGATGTTCTTTGCACGTATTGTCGGTAGTTTCGTTGACCGTACTGTGTTTAAAAATACCAGTGATCGCCCAGGTATCGGTTACTTTATCACCAGTATTGTGATGGATATTCTGCTTGGGTTTTTGGCATCTGCCATCGTCATGTGGTTCTCACGCTTACGTGAATTCCGTGCGGATCAAATGGGCGCAAAACTTGCCAGCCGCGAAAAAATGATCAGTGCGCTTGATGCGTTGCGTCCCTCTGCACAGCGACCAGATCAAATGCCTGAGAGTATGAAAGCGTTTGCGATCTCGTCTGGACAATCTCAAGGCTTTAGTATTGCCAACCTGTTCCGCTCACACCCAACATTGGATGACCGTATTGCGGCGTTGAGAGAATATAATCCTAATGAAGGGTGATGAAGAAAACATAATTACGCTGTCATAAAAACGCTTATATAGCAGATCTCTTGCATAAGTCATTGCTAGCCTTTGATACTCCGTTAACGAAGGTCAATAAAACGGTACTTTTGCAAGAGGTCTAGCGTACAGTGTGTATTTCACTACTCTAGCTAATCCAATCTATTTCCATGAGTTTATCGATTTTTTTCCTATACTTTGGCTCTACATAAATAGGAATATATTTCTCCCCTATTTCTTTTGCAATAGCATATCGGTGATGTCCGCCCATTAACATAACCTGTCCCATAAGGTGAGGTTTTACCAGTGGCGGCGATATAGGTCTTTTTTCAGATAAATAGACAATCAAATATGCCGAGCTACTTTTACACCCTACCGTCCACAGCTCGCCTTTATCCCTACGGCTAAAATGACATAGTTTACTATTTAAGGCATGCAACTCTACTTTCCCTAATATAAAACCTTCTGGATAGTGAGTTTTAAAATTTGATTCATTCTCACCATCTAAAGAGAAGCGTTGACCTTCTTTTGATAAGTCCCAATTAAAGGTGATAGGTGGCCAATCTGAAGAATCTGTTTCTATATACTGATTTGCCTCGCTGGATATTCTTGAATGTAGTATCTTTTTAGAACGATAACTTTCTAAAGTTTCACCTGCGTTATCGGCAAAAATATTGTCAATGATCTCATCCATATCCATATTTAATTCCATTTCTCAATGCCAGACGAGCTGTCATAAATTTTGTTCATTATATAGATCAACCTTGAAAATACTCAGCTCTTGATCCTCGTTAGTAGTATTTAATCATCCCATAGAAATAGTGAATCCAGCTCCTCTTTTTTACAATAGACTTCTTGCATAAGTCATCGTCAGCCTTTGTAACTCCGTCAGTGGAAGTCAATGAACTGGTACTTTTGCAAGAGATCTAATACAGTCAAACACAAAAAAGCCTATCTATAAAAGACAGGCTTTTCTAAATTACGCTTACTAATTAAATATCAAACTCAAGCGCTCTGTCACCATTGGCGTCTTGAATACGGGTTGGCAAGCCAATCTTATTGAGTAGATTGATAAATGGCTTAGCATCTAGCTCTTCGACGTTGACCATCTTGCCTGCATCCCATTCGCCATTCGCGACCAGTATCGCAGCAGCAACAGGTGGCACGCCTGCAGTATACGAGATACCTTGGCTACCCACTTCGTTGTAAGCGTCTTTATGATCTGAGACATTATAGATAAACACTTCTGTCTCAACGCCATTGATTTTGCCTTTTACTTTGTCACCGATACAGGTCTTGCCTGTATATTCTGGTGCCAGCGAGCTTGGATCTGGTAGTACTGCCTTCACGACTTTTAGCGGCACCACTTCTTGGCCTTCAGCCGTCATCACTGGCTGCTCAGACAGTAGTCCTAAGCTCTGTAGCACGGTGAATACATTGATATAATGCTCACCAAAGCCCATCCAAAAACGAATGTTTGGTACATCTAGATTGGCTGACAATGAATGCACTTCATCATGACCACTCAGATAGCTGTTCTGCACACCCACAACTGGTAAATCGTCTGTACGTTTGACTTCAAACATTTTGTTAGACTGCCACTTGCTGTCTTGCCAAGAGTAAACTGTCCCTGTGAATTCACGGAAGTTGATCTCTGGGTCAAAGTTAGTCGCAAAGTATTTGCCATGACTGCCCGCATTGATATCAATGATGTCAATATCAGTCACAGATCCTGCATCCATCATATCATAGCCCAAGCGTGCATAAGCATTGACCATACCGGGATCAAAGCCTGCACCTAAAATAGCAGTGACATTATTGTCTGCACAGCGCTGTTTGCGTTGCCACTCGTAGTTGTTGTACCAAGGCGGTGTCTCACAAATCTTGCGTGGATCTTCGTGAATAGCCGTATCTATATATGCCGTGCCTGTTTCAATACAAGCTTCTAGTACGGTCATATTGATAAATGCCGAGCCAACATTAATCAGTATCTGTATTTTTGTGTCTTGTATCAGCTGCACGAGTGCTTGGCTGTCCAAGGCATCGACCTGATGTGTATGCAAGACTGCAGCCTGCTTAAAGCTGTCTTTTTCTTTTACGCTCTGCGCGATGGCATCGCATTTGTCTTTGGTACGTGAGGCGATATGGATCTCGCCAAGCACATCATTATGCATCGCACACTTATGCGCGACCACTTGAGCGACACCACCTGCTCCGATGATAAGTACGTCTTTTTTGTTAGATTTGGCTTGTTGGTTTGTGTTCAATGAACAATCCTCCTTTGTGTCCCTGTCGATACCATTGATTGCGGCTATGCAAAACAGAAACGAGTGAATGATATGCGTGAATTAAAAAGGAAGACCGAGGAAAACCCACGCACCCGTCGGGCAGATAATACTCCATTATTTGCCCGACGCGATTATAACAATTTTTATTCCCTTATCGGTAAAAAATATGTATAAAAAGTAGAGATATTAAAATGCATACTAGTACAGGTTAAGCCTTTGTTTTTTAAACATTAAAATACAAAACCCGACAATAACATAGTCTTAAAAATTAAGGCTTAAGATAGGCTGGCTTTATATTCCTCATAGTCGAACTCACGCTGGATATCGGTACTGCCGTCCAAACGACGAATCACAATCGCTGGCATATTAACCCCATTGAACCAGTTTTTCTTGACCATCGTATAACCTGCCGCATTACCAAAGGCAATCTTATCGCCTATCTGAAGATTACTCGGTAATGCATACTCACCAAAGATATCACCTGCCAAGCAAGAACGACCATAAATAATGGTATGGTCTGCTGACTCAGCATTGGCTTCAGACGGCGCAGCTTCTGCTGGATTGCCAGTAGGTGCAATATTGCCAGCAGTATTATTGATCGCGGCAATCGGTGCGGACTCACGATAGATAAGCAAGTCGAGCATATGTGCTTCAATCGAAGCGTCGACGACGGCGAGATTTTTTTGATTGTGCATGGTGTCTAACACTGTCGTCACCAACGTGCCCGCGCCATGGATGCTTGCCTCACCTGGCTCAAGATAAACTTGCACGCCATAGGTCTCACTAAATACTTTTAATCTGTCAGCCAGTTTTTCTAATGGATAATCAGGCGCGATAAAATGAATGCCGCCGCCTAAGCTTACCCATTCAAGTTGCTGCAAAATATCGCCAAATCTAGATTCGATATCTGCCAAACTTTCACTAAAGGCTTCAAAACTGTCATTCTCGCAGTTGTTATGAATCATAACGCCTGTAATATCGCTAAGTACCGCTGCGATTTTATCTTTATCGTGCTCACCAAGGCGGCTAAATGGACGTGCAGGATCAGCAATCAAAAATGATGAGTTGCTGGTTTTTGGATTTAATCGTAAGCCTACTGGAACACCTTGCGCTGCCGCTTGATTTTTAAAAGCAGTTAGCTGTGAGATTGAGTTAAATATAATCTTATCAGCATAACTGAGTACTTCAGGAATTTCATCTGCACTATAGGCGACGCTATAAGCGTGGGTTTCTTTTTTATCGCTGCTACTGGCATCAGCGTTATTACCAAAGGTCTCATAGCCCAATCTCACTTCGTTAAGTGAAGACGAAGTCGTGCCATGCAGATACGGCTGCATCACATCAAACACACCCCACGTAGCAAAGCATTTGAGTGCCAATAATGCCTTGGCACCAGACAGCTCACATAGCCTAGCGATAATTTTCATATTAGCAACGATGGCCGCTTCATCAAGCATGTAGTATGGCGTTGGTGGCAATGTCGCGTTGATAGAATTCTCTAGATTTTTTGCATTCATAATAGGTTACCTAATAGACACTCTGCTGTTGGTATCTTGACAGACAGATATAAATATTTGCGCTATAGTAGACTAAATTCATCATAATTAGAATATCTTATGGCACTCTCAACCGATTATTCCACCTCTGCCAGTCGATCCCATGCCTCTCAACTGGATCCAAAACATATAGACTTGACGCACCTCTACCCGGATGCGCGTGCAGTATTGGATTTTTGGTTTAATAAAGATAATGAAGCGTGTTGGTTTGAACAAAACGATCGTTTTGATCAGCAGATAAAGGACAAGTTTGGTGACATTTGGCAGGCAGCAAAGCAAGGTGAATGCGTTAATTGGCGCCTCGCAGAATCTTCTCTAGATGGCAATAGTTCAATAACAGCGCTAGCAGGGCGACTGGCAGAAATCATTGTCTTAGATCAGTTTTCACGAAACCTGTGTCGCGAACAAGCCTGTGCTTTTGCCCAAGACGGTATGGCATTAGTTTTAGCACAAGAAGCCACTCAGCAGCTCTATTTTGACACTTTACCGATGCAATGGCGTAAGTTTATGATTATCCCATTTATGCACTCTGAATCTGCCTTAATTCATGAGCGCTATTTGCCATTATTTGAACAGTTGGATGATGCCACTACGCTAGATTTTGAATATCGTCATAAAGAAATTATTGATCAATTTGGGCGTTACCCACATCGTAATGAGGTACTAGGGCGCAAATCAACTGAGGATGAAAAAGCCTTTTTACAACAGCCAAATTCTTCATTTTAAAGTAAATTTTATCCAGTCTGCTTACTTTGTCACATTCTTATAGTGTCTTTATATAAAACAAAAGGACTGAACCAGTTATCTGGTTCAGTCCTTTTGTTTGTACAATTGATTAAACGGTTTAACTAATAATTTACCTTACCAGTCGTAAAAGTGAATGACTTACTTTCTAAGTTTTTATTATCCACTAGAATATCAAAGCTTACTTGATACTTTGTATTGCCATACAGACCACATTGCTGGCTTTGATTTGCCGCGCGATTAACTTCGCAGCTCTTTAGTGCATCTGTTAATGGCAAAATAAATGCCTCATTCGCTGGTAATGCGTAGTTGGTGTTCACATACGGATCGTTATCAAAGTCGATCAATTGAATCGGTACATTAGTATTTCGCTGAGTATCTCGGAACTTGATGTTGCTGACTTTGATTTTGTTCGCTGATGGCATACTCACATAAACAGGCTGTCCGATAGGATCGGTACGTAAATCGCGACCTGTGCCTTTAACAGGGTTTGGCGACTCATTATACAGAGCAGTTACTGTATCAGTCACACCTTGACAGGGATAAGTAAAAACACCTGACGCGGTTGTATCTTTGGTCGCTTGTGTCGCTGAGGCATGGCTAACCAAGACATAACCTTGGTTAAGAGCTGGATTTTTGGCATCAGGTTTATATAAAACCATGCCTGAGCCAACAACGCTTGAGGTGGGTAGCATCAATGAACGCAAATGATAGGGTGCTGCCAACAACGACTTGGCCATTGATGTTGCCACCACATCCGTTTTCAGAAAGCTTCCTGCTGAATTGAAGTAGACAGATTGAGCAATATTTTCTGTGGCACCATATTGTGCGTTGCTGTATTTTGCGTTTAATAAGCGATTTGAGAAATCTAATCCACCGAAGAATGGGTTATTGCTACCTGTCACACTAGCAATATCGCTGATTTTATTTTCGACATGGGCATTAAAACTGGTCGGCGTGCTATCAGCAAAGACGTATTTGATATAGTTTGCGTGCTTAATCGCAATATCATCAAGCGCGGTATCAACAGATAAGCCACTTAAGCCACAGCTGGTTCTTGCCAAACTAAACTGATTATTAGCACTTAAGGCAGCTTGCGGATTGTTCTCAGTTGGCGCATTGCTTTCATTAATAGGATTACTTATCGCTTGGCTCACTATCTTGCTCATCAGGCGACGCTGTAATCGGCTCTGAAGTGATTGGCTCTGATACGAGCTCTTCTTGTGTTTCGCTCTGTGGATTATTGGATGTAGAACCATTATCAGAGTCGCCACCACCGCAGGCCGTTAAAAATACCGCCAAGAAAAGCACTACAGCAAGGTTCTTTTGAGGGGGATGAGCCAGCATTTCTTATCCTATAAAATAGTAATATATAGTCAGTTCAAAATAAAAGTGTT
>NZ_LNDJ01000051.1 GCF_001444505.1 Psychrobacter piscatorii
TGGCGTCACTTGTTAGCATCCAATAAGACTAACAATGGTACCACCGAAACCCCTACTCATAATATGTTATGAGTGGGGGTTTTTTATGTCTGCTCTTAATATCCAAGCTAGTTGTTTAATTAGAAAAAGCCAGCATTGATTCAATGCTGGCTTTTTCTTGTTTGTCTGCTCAACTAGATATAATTAGTATTTAGCTCGATGAGCAATCGTATGAACATACTTAAAATCATAAGAGAATTAACGCCTATAACTATATTATTTATCGATTACAGTATTAGCCATAGCAATGTGGCAGCTATCATCAAGCCGAGTACCGTCTGAATTAAAAAGAATGCTTGGTGTTGACCAACGACCTTACTCAACGTCACCCCTAGCGTACTGTATTTGACAGGAGGCGTATCAACGTTACCTGTTCTCGTTTGCTCTTCATAGTAGCCCTGCAATATTTCCAAGAACTTCTGCCACTCATTAGAATCCCACTCATACGGCTTAAATGGCATTAACTTTTTAAGTTCAGGCTCTTTAGTCATCCAACGCTCAAGGGTAATTGAACGTAATGACCAACTGGCAAAACGACGTTTGGTAATCTCAGAAAAATCTAAAACCTTCAATTCTTTATGTCGATCATCTATCAACAAACGATTTTTTAGGTTGGTTAGTGCCTGCTCTGAGCCTTCGACACACTGCAAAAAGTAGCCATTGCCATAGCAAAGAATACCCGTGATATTATCTATTTGATTGCGTTCGACCGCGGTCTCTGAGATATCATTAAGCGTGCTAGGACTTGAAAGACCAGTAGAGGTAATCCGGCTTATATATACAAGCTGGCAGAGATCTGTCGTTACTGGGTTTGTTGAATCGTTGATTGTTGACAATCAGCTTCTCCCTATTATCAGGTAAATGTCGCTAAAACAATCATACTAACTTCAGAAAATATAGAGACAAAATAACTAAGCGTAATGAATCGGTCTGATATATTATTGATTTTATAAGTTTTTATATTAATTGTATTAAGTTAGTTACATCATAGGTTAGATTGGTCATCAAAGCAACCTTTTATTAATTAATAGTCTTGCTTATATACAAAAAACATGTCTTAAATATATATTATATATTAGATTAATATATATTAACTTTTATTGAATCTAAAACTTGCCGTGAAATTGATGCGATATTGACAGTCATTACCTTGAGCTATCTGATATAAATACGAAGCAAATCTATAAATTTGATTAATGTGAGAATTGGATATCAAGAATTGCTGCCAGTAATATGGCATCATCAGGATACGTAAGCTTGATGTTTTGTCGACTACCCGGCACCAAACGTATAGGTAGCGCTAAGTGCTCAAAAGCACTGGCTTCGTCTGTGATGCTAAGCTGATGTTCAGACACATAGCGTAGGACGCGTTTCAGCTGACCTAAACGAAAAACTTGCGGGGTTTGTGCTTGCCATATGTTGCTACGGTCAATAGTGCATTTCACATAAGAAATGAGTCTATCTTCCTCAGTAGGTGTGATTTTCTGATAGGAGCTCTTCAACGTATCGGCCGCCGGTGTCGCTAAGATAGCACCATAAGGCTCCCTCATCGCCGCTTTAATAACTCGATCGATATCCACACTCGGTACAGCGGGACGTGCCGCATCATGAATGAGTACCAAATCCGAATCATCGGCGCCTGACTCACTGATGGCCTCTACCCCTGCCTGCACTGATTGCCAACGCTCGGCCCCACCAACTGCGTAATATATAGGAAGCTCAAACTCTAGCTCCTGCGCTGTGCTGTCGTCTGCTGCTACGACCAATAGGCATTTATTAATATAATCGCTATGACCAAGCCTAGCCACGCTGTGCTGCAACAACGTCTGCTCTTGTAGCATTGTGTATTGCTTGGCGATAGACGCACCAAAACGGCTGCCGCGACCAGCTGCGACGATCATGGCGTGTATATTAGGGGTTTTATTCATAGTGTGATACTCATGGTTGAACCCATGACGATATATTTAAAGAGAAATAGTGAAAATGATAAGAATGACGGATGGCTTTATAATAAATGATAATGCTTGATATCACATCATACAGACCGATAGCTATAGCTTAATAGCTACTATGCGTCGTTGGTGCAGTTGATACTTGGACAAAAGTTTCATTTGGTTTGATTAAGCCCAAATCTAATCGAGCGTGCTCTTCTACCGCCTCAAGTCCAGTTTTTAGATCTTGCACATCGGTACGTAATAGATTGTTTGCTGCCACTTGGTTATCATTTAAGCGTTGTTGCTCTTCAATTTGAGCCGTCAACTTGTTATGTTCAAAATGGCCATTTTCCCCCAGCCAATACTGATATTGCAATCCCAAAAGCACTGCAACGGCTAGAGCAAGTAGTATAAATTGGCTAAAATATTTCATAAGGTGACAACGCCAAACAACATAGAAAGAATGATATAAGAGTTTTAAGATGATTAGGCGATACACAAATGATTATATATCGCCTAGATTTAATGATAAGTTCGGCTTTTGAGCTTAGACTTTTTGACGCATATTACGCGTTAAAAAGCCAAGTCAGTCTGTTAACCACGTAGACCGATAAACTCTTCACGGCCACGGTAGCTTGCACGTACTTGCTGCTCGATGCGTAGCAATTGGTTGTACTTAGCAACACGGTCTGAGCGGCATAGTGAGCCTGTTTTGATCTGACCGGCAGCGGTACCAACTGCTAAATCTGCAATGGTGCTGTCTTCGGTTTCGCCTGAACGATGCGAGATGATGGTTGCATAGCCATTTTTCTTCGCCATATAAATCGCATCTAGCGTTTCTGACAATGTACCGATTTGGTTGAACTTAATCAAGATAGCATTGGCAATATGCTTATCGATACCTTCTTGCAAGATTGTAGGATTGGTCACAAATAGATCATCACCGACCAACTGGACTTTATCACCAATCTGCTCGGTCAGATACTTCCAACCATCCCAATCTGACTCATCAAGACCGTCTTCGATAGAGATAATAGGATACTGACGCGTGAGCCCAACGAGATAGTCTGAGAACCCTTGGCTATCGAAAGCTTTGTTGCCTTCGCCTGCCAATACGTATTGACCGTTCTTGTAAAATTCACTAGCCGCACAGTCTAGCGCAAGATGAATGTCTTCACCCGCTTTGTAGCCGACTTGTTCGATCGCCTGCATAATAACCGTGATGGCTTCTTCGTTGCTACGTAGATTTGGTGCAAAACCACCTTCATCACCAACAGCGGTATTTAAGCCTTGTGATTTCAATACAGACTTTAAGCTGTGGAAAATCTCTGTACCAGCACGCAGCGCTTCTGAAAAGCTGGTAAAGCCAACTGGCTCAATCATAAACTCTTGAATATCAACGGTATTGTCCGCGTGCTCGCCACCATTTAGGATGTTCATCATTGGCACAGGCATGGTCAATGACGTCTGATTACGCAAGTTAGCAATATACTGATGCAATGGCAGATTCTGCGACTTGGCAGCCGCTTTGGCCGTCGCAAGTGACACCGCTAGCATGGCATTCGCACCCAAGCTCTCTTTGTTTTCTGTGCCGTCTAGCGCAATCATGGCATCATCAATACCCTGCTGTTCAGTCACATCTTTATCAATCAAAGCACTGCGAATCTGACTGTTGACGTTGGAAACGGCTTTTTTGACGCCTTTACCCATATAGCGAGATTTGTCGCCATCACGTAACTCAAGCGCTTCACGTGAGCCTGTTGATGCGCCACTTGGCGCCGCAGCACGGCCGACAGTGCCATCAGCTAAGATCACATCAGCTTCGATGGTTGGGTTGCCGCGCGAGTCTAAAATTTCACGAGCGCGAATGTCTTTAATTGCGGTGACGTTGTTGGTTTCTTCAGCGTACATAATGTCTGTTAATTCCTTTGGTCATGCCAAGTTTGTGAGATAAATAACGGCAGCTAGCATACAAAAAAGATAAAGCAAAATATCATATAGCCAATACATCTAGAATCCCTTCAAGCCTTTCTGCCATATGACTATATTTGCATATGATGGAAGGCTTATTGAACAGATTAACGGTTGGCTATCGTGCTTGGCATCATAGCATATATTTTATCAAACTTCCCTTATCTTACACTGACTTGCGGTCATAAATATCATCATAGATAGGTATATCTCAAATACTCGTTTGGTCTGCGTTGATGAAATATCAGTGCTAATACAGCAATTATTATTTCGCTAAACGCGTTTCATTGGTGTGCGGGGCAGATACCGTATTATCTAGCTCAACCTCTGTTTTAAAGCGTGTCAATCGTAGCGCATTCATCAAGACTGAGATAGAACTAAGCGCCATAGCAGCAGCCGCAATCATCGGATTCAAAAACCCAAACGCAGCAAGTGGAATACCAAGACAGTTATAAATAAAGGCAAAAAATAAATTTTGCTTGATATTGCGTAGCGTTGCTTGCGCGATTTTTTGCGCCGCATCAATATGCATGAGCGACTCGCCCATTAGACGGGCAGAAGCGCTGTGCTGTGCGACATCTGTTCCTTCAAACATTGCAAAGCTGGCATCGGCAGTGGCCATCGCTGGCGCATCATTGACCCCGTCTCCTGCCATCGCCACCTTATGACCAGCAGTTTGCAGTCGTGCAATTTGTCTGGCCTTATCGCGTGGACTCATTTTGCCGTAAGCTTTTTCAATACCCAGCTGCCCTGCCACATGATCGACGACCGACTGCTTATCACCACTCATCAAGATCACATTAATACCCGCATTTTGTAGCGCAGTGATTGCTTGCGGGGTATCCGCTTTCAAGTCATCTGCCAAGGCAAATGCGCCTAGTGGCTCATCATTGATACTAATGGCAACGGTACTGGCAATTTGCCATACTTTTGGCATCAGCTTAGGTAACGTCATATTAGCAAATTCAGCCGTCCCGACGTTTACTCGTCCAAGCCCTTCGATATTCGCTTGTATACCAGCACCTTTTATCACACTGATATCAGTCACGTTGAATAGAGACAATTGACGGTCTTTAGCAGTATTGATCAGAGCTGTTGCTAGTGGATGACTGGCGTGCGCCTCGACACTGGCTGCAATTTGCAATACATCATCAACGGCCAGTGACTTATCCACCATGACCTGATCGACGATAGTCGGCTTACCAATGGTCAGCGTGCCTGTCTTATCGAGCACCACTGTATCAATATTGCCTGCCGCCTCGAGACTTTGCGCGTCTTTGAACCACACGCCATGACGCGCAGCAACCCCCATACCTGCCATAATGGCTGCTGGCGTGGCCAAACCAAGCGCACAAGGACAAGCAATGACCAATACTGAGACGGCATGCATTAAGGCCGTATCGACCATACCAGTCAGCCACCATGTTAGGCCAAAAGTAACCAACGCAATAGTGACCACGATTGGCACAAACACAGCAGTCACTCTATCCGCCAATCTTGCCAAGTTAGCTTTTGAGCCTTGTGCCTCACTCAATGCTTGCACCATATCGCCAAGCTTGGTGTCACTACCCTTGGCACTGACGCGATAGAGCAAACTGCCATTCTCCACCAAAGCACCTGCCAGTAATCCATCGCCCGCTTCTTTTTTGAGCGCTATTGACTCACCTGTTAAGTGACTCTCCACGCACCAGCCGCTACCATCTGTGACGATGCCATCGGTCGCGATACGGCTGCCTTGCTTGGCCCGCAAAATATCACCTACTTGTACATCAGACAGTGCAATATTATGAAAATCACCATTTGGCTGCTGCTGCTCGACTTCATCTGGCGTTAATGACAATAATAAATCAATGCTGTTGAGGCTATGCTTCTTGGTACGTTCCTCTAAGTATTTACCAGTCCGCACAAACGCAATGACCATCACCCCTGCTTCAAAATATACGGCTGGGCTATTGCTAGCACCGTGTCCGCCCATATGTCCACTTTGCAAGAGGCTCCCCAAAGTGCCATCGCCATGAGTAAGCCACAGATAAGTCGAATATGCCCATATCGTCACGGTACCAATCACCACCAGTACATCCATATTGGCAAGACCGCCTTTGATGGATGCCCATGCGCTCTTATAGAATGGTAACGCAAAGCCAAACTGTACAATCGTCGCTAAAATAAACTGAATCCAAATGGGCGGCATCCACGCCATCCCAGCACCCACCAACATGCCTGCCATACCCACCAAAAATGGCACCAAACACAACCATAAACCAATCAATCGCCATGGATATTTGGTGGCTGTGTCTTCATCTGTTTTTGCAAATAAACTGTCGCTGGCCTGTAGATTGGCAACAAAACCCGTCTTGTTTACCCATTCTGTGACCTGTTCTGGCGTCGTTTGCATCGGATCATAATCTACATTTGCCGTCTCACCAGCAAAATTCACACTCACTTCATACACCGAAGGCTTTTTATTCAGCACCTTTTCGATTCGTGAAGCACAGGCCTGACACGTCATGCCATCAATCGCCAATTGCAGATGCGCACGTTGCGGTGCAAGTGGCGTATTTGATTGAATGTCAGTCTCGACATCGTAGGATTCATCACTAGTGGTACGGGTAGTATCATTCATAAAAATAACTCTTTATAGCGTCCATATACTCATAGAAGCCGTAATAAAATATCAGTGGATTGACAAAAAAATCAAATAAAACAAGTAAAACACGATAACAATCAGTATGAATACGCTGTTTAGGCTATCCAGTTATTATAGACAGACATATTGCAATATATTCAGGTAGCGCCTATTAGATGGTCACAACCATCATCTATTCAAGTAAGCCTCAATCATTTAGTAAATAGCAGCAAACTAGGACAGCCATGGACGTAATCTATAATCAGAATTTTTAACCATTAAAAAACCAGCTATCATGCCAGTAATAACATGGTAGCTGGTTTTGTAGATAGATGACGACATTTATGAATTAGCGACAGTCGCCTCAAATCCAGCATCATCAATAGCCGAAGCAATCGCTTCTGCACTGGTTTTGCTATCATCAAAGGTGACCGTCGCTAGATTGTCAGCTAGATCAACGGTGATCGTATCTAAACCGTCAATGTCGGCAGTAGCAGTATGTACACTTGCCACACAGCCGCTGCAAGTCATGCCATCAATTTGAATAATACGTGTTTGGCTTGCCATGGTTGGCTCCTTATTTTTATTAGTGAAAAGTAGCCTTGATAGCTGTTCTTCAATATTTACTTCTCAAAACCTATCAAAGTACCACTAAACAAGCATAAGCCCTATTATCAGCGACAGCAAGACACTTTGGTTGTTACTTTATTAACGAGATGCTATTAACAAGACAGGAACTTCTTAATAAAAACCTGAACGCTACTCATTGCTTATGTAGCATTCAGATCGTCCATATGTTTTAGTCTTTATGATGCGGATTTTGCGGCGCATCGATAGGAAATGGCTGAGTCACATAATCAACCATACTAATCGCCGCCGTCAAAGCATGAATACTCGTATCCGTATCATCATAACTGACCGTTGCAACATCATGCACAGGATCTAGATCGATAGCAGTCACGCCTGAGATATTTTTAAGAGCGGTCATTACACTATCTAGACCATCTTCATCGTCGATATTTTCTATACTGACTTGTGCGGTTTGAATCGCCATTGCATCACCCTCTTATCATTTATAATATCAATGAGTATCTAATGTCTCAAAGCCTTTGACCAGATCATCAATCTGCTTAAGCTGACGCAAAAACGGCTCTAGCTGGCTCATGCGCAGCGCACATGGCCCATCACATTTCGCCGTTTCTGGATTTGGATGTGCTTCTAAAAACAACCCTGCCAATCCTGTCGCCATACCAGCACGTGCCAGTGTCGTAATCTGCTCACGGCGCCCACCTGCACTGTCACTGCGCGCACCTGGCTGCTGTAGGCTATGGGTGACATCAAAGAATACCGGGATGTCCATCTGCTTCATGGTATCAAAACCGAGCATATCCACGACCAGATTGTTATAACCAAAAGCACTACCTCGCTCACACAGTATCAGCTTATCGTTGCCGCCCTCCAAACACTTATTGACAATATGACGCATCTCATGCGGCGCTAAGAACTGCGCTTTTTTGATATTAATAATGGCATCCGTTTTTGCCATGGCATGGACCAAATCTGTCTGACGTGACAAAAACGCTGGTAGCTGAATAATATCCGCAACCTCAGCCACTGGCGCGGCCTGATGTGGTTCATGCACATCGGTAATGATGGGTACATGGAATTTTTCTTTGATTTGCCCGAGCCAATCGATACCTTGCGCGAGTCCCGGCCCTCGGTATGAATGCAGGCTTGAGCGGTTGGCTTTATCAAAACTCGCTTTAAACACATAGCCGATACCCAAGCGCTCACATATCTCAACGTATTGCTCAGCAATCTCAAACGCCAACTCTTTAGATTCTAAGACGTTCATCCCACCAAATAATACAAAGGGTTGATCATTACCAATGTTGATCGTCTTATTATTAGGCGTGTTAAGTGCAATGTGTGATTGCGCCGTTAATAGGTTTTCCATTTAGCCACTACCTCTTATTTTGTTATTAATATCTCCATCCCATATTGTAACCGATAGCCTGATTAAAAAAAGTATGCAAGCGTAATTAGAGATTATTAATGAGGATATTGACTCGTTAATAACAACAAACAACCTGAGTTGAGCAAAAAAAAGACCAATCCGAAGATCAGTCTTTTTTATAATAAATACTTTTACTTTACACTACATTATATAGAGTTACTCTATTATGAAGACTATTTTGCTTCGCTATGGTTCTTCGCCGCTTTGACAAAACTATTAAACAGTGGATGACCACCGCGTGGTGAGCTAGTAAATTCAGGATGGAACTGTACAGCAACAAACCATGGATGCTCGCTAATCTCTACCGACTCTACCAAATGCTGTTTGGCAGAATAACCAGATATAGTCATACCCGCTTGCTCTAATGGCTCAATATAACGGTTATTCATCTCATAACGATGGCGATGGCGCTCAGTGATATTGTTAGCACCATAAATCTGAGCAAGCTTGCTACCAGAAACCAGCTCTGCTTGCTGCGCGCCTAGGCGCATGGTACCGCCGAGGTCTGAGTCATCGCTACGAATCTGTAGCTCGCCGCGCTCATCTAACCATTCGGTGATAAGCCCAATGATAGGCTCAGCTGTCTTACGATCAAACTCAGAAGAGTTGGCATTGATATTCAGTACATTGCGCGCATACTCAATCACAGCCAACTGCATACCAAGGCAAATACCTAGATACGGCACATTATTTTCACGAGCATAGGTGATGGCTTTTATTTTACCCATCGTACCGCGCTCACCGAAACCGCCTGGTACTAAAATAGCATTGGCTTCTTTTAGCTGCGCTAGTAGAGTGTCGTCATCTTCTAAACGCTCAGCATCGATGTAGTCGATTTTGACATCGACTTTATGCGTGATACCTGCGTGTAGCAATGCTTCGTTGATCGATTTATAAGCATCTGGTAGCTCAACGTATTTGCCAACCATCGCAACTGTCACTGTTCCTTCAGGATTTAGCTGGGCTTCAACCACTTTATCCCAATCGCTCAAATCCGCTTCGGGCACATCAAGACCGAAACGCTCACAGATGAGATCATCAAGGTCTTGCTCATGTAGCGTGCGCGGGATCTGATAGATACTTTGCGCATCTTCACACATGATAACGGCACGCTCTTCTACATTGGTGAATAGCGCAATCTTGCGACGGTTATCTTGTGAGATATGATGATCAGAGCGGCAGATTAAGATGTCAGGCTGTAGACCGATTGAGCGTAGCTCTTTTACAGAGTGCTGTGTCGGCTTGGTTTTGGTCTCACCGGCACTGGCAATATAAGGTACTAAAGTAAGATGCATCAGCATGGCACGATTGCGCCCCAGCTCTACTTGCATCTGACGGACAGCTTCCATAAAAGGAAGGGATTCGATATCACCGACGGTACCGCCAATCTCAATAATAGCAATATCATATCCTTCGCCGCTCGCGAGGATTTTGTTTTTGATTTCATCGGTAATATGCGGAATAACCTGTACCGTACCGCCTAGATATTCACCGCGACGTTCTTTATTTAAAACGTTCTGATAAATACGGCCGCTGGTGAAGTTATTACTTTTACTCATTTTTGAGTGACGTAAAAAACGCTCATAATAACCCAAATCTAGATCAGTCTCTGCACCATCTTCGGTGACGAACACCTCGCCATGCTGAAACGGACTCATCGTACCTGGATCGACGTTAATATACGGATCCATTTTGGTCATCGTGACAGTCACGCCACGTGCTTCTAAGACCGCTGCAAGAGAGGCTGCGGTGATACCTTTTCCTAGTGAGGACACTACCCCACCGGTCACGAATATAAACTTGGTCATAGTACTCTGTCGGTAATTGGTAAAGAAGGATTTTACTAAAAATACGCTATAAAATATAGGGCAAAAATGCAAACTATCTGAAACTCTTATTTTTCACGCTGATAATAAACATTTTTCTGTTATTCGTACTCTATACAATAAAAAACTCACCCCGAAGGATGAGTTTTTTTTAACTACATGGTAGCGTTGGTATTAGAATCTGTATTCTAGACCAGTACCCAGTACGAATACTTCTGTATCGCCGATAGTATCGAACATTGCATCATCGCCATTATCATCGATACCGGCTGCTTGAGTACTTACATTGTCAGCTTTGTTCAAGCCAGCGTAAGCGTGCATGATGACGTTGTCTTTAAAGAAGTACTTACCACCAACAACAATCTGATCTGAGTCTGAATTTTCGTTACCATCCAAGCTTTCAGTATTGTTGTACTGAACGTATACGTTTGCTGGACGAGCAAAGTTGTTTAGATCCATGTTTGCACTTAGTACCAGACCTTTTTCGTCTTCTGAAGAGTAGTCAAAGTCAGCTTGCTGATATAACGCGCCCAACTGTACTGGGTATGCCATGTATTTACCTAGATCTACAGTAGCCGTACCACGGATGATCTCACCTGAGATGTTTTGGTCTTTGTCATAAGCAACACCTAGCGTAAAGCCAGTACCTTGGTCAAAAGTTAGTGCTGCACCGTAGCCATCATCATTATCACTAGCGCCATTGTCTTCATTAGCGTCAGAGCTATACATTACCGCTAGGTTTAGTGGTAGGTTGTTGTATTGAGGGGCTTTCCAAATGATAGAGTTGTTAATACGACCACTATCAGCCATGTTTAGACCACCAAGTTTCTGGTTGCTTTCTAGGTTGCTGTCACCTAGGTTATCCCAGTAACCTTCGTTTACGATGACGTTGTTGATGTAGTCTAGGGTAGATTGGTTACGACCTGCGCGGATTTCACCGAAGTCTTTGTTTACTACACCAAGATAGGTATCACGGCTTTTGAAAGTACGATCTTCACCATCAACACGGATGCCATACTCTAACTGATAAACAACATCAGTGTTGGCAGTCATTGCTTCAGAGCCTTTTAGACCAATACGTGAGCTGTATGAGTTAATTTCTACGGTATCTTCATCACGATCAAAAGCATCATTAACGTTTGAATCAAATTCACCATTGACATAATCAGCACTTAAAAATGCTTTACCATAAACGGTTGGTGCTGCATTGGCTGCTGATACAGATAGGGCTGCGATTGCTGTAGCTAAAAGTAGTTTTTTCATGGGGTATCTCCACTTTACAATTGTAGTAATGAGCAAGCTGTTATTAGCTGGCGCCCATAATGGTATCGTCACAAATCCTCAAAGATATAATGTGTAACTGGCTACCGAGATTAGTCAGAAACAAGTGTGGCGAAGTTCTATTACAGTAAGATGAAAAAAACAATAATTTACATGACTGGGATTAAGAGCGTAACTGCTGTGTAACCTGTTGTCTTTATCACTCCATTGCGTAACATCCGTTACCAAACTCATACTTCGAGTACAAGCATAACAACTTTGACATAATTTGCAACATATTTTTTCGCTTTTTCGATACCCCCAGTATCAAATGACAAGTCACCTATAAAATCCAAATAGCTACAAAAAAAAGCGCTATCTACTCAAGCAGATAGCGCTTTTATTGATTAATATCATTACTTATAGTATTAAAATATTTTAATAAAAACAAAATAATTGCCCAAGAAATAGCGCTATCCATTGATAAATAAATAGCGCTTATGAAGAATCGACCAACGTATTTATGACATATTTAGCGTTACAAACGAGCAAGATTAGATACTACACCTTAGACTTCAGCATACGCTAAAATACCCATTGCTAAGCCGGCCTCTCTAAGCATTGGCTTTTAGATCAAGGCGCGCTTGATGCAACAATGGTTCAGTATAGCCGCTAGGTTGCGCGCGTCCTTTAAAGACCAAATCACAGGCTGCTTTAAATGCATAAGAGTTATCAAAGTTATCTGCCATTGGCTGGTAATCACTATCGCCTGCATTTTGCTCATCGACAACTTTTGCCATACGTTTCATTGTGTCCATCACTTGCTGCTCGCTTACCACATCATGATGTAACCAGTTGGCAATATGCTGGCTAGAGATACGTAAGGTAGCACGATCTTCCATCAAGCCAACATCATTGATATCAGGTACTTTGGAACAGCCTACGCCTTGGTTTACCCAACGTACCACATACCCTAAGATACCTTGAGCATTGTTTTCAAGCTCTTGCTGCTTCTCTTCCTCTGTCCAATTGGTATTTTTTGCTAATGGAATGGTCAAAATATCATCTAAGCTCGCACGCTCACGTGATTTTAGGCTATCTTGTACATCGGCCACGCTAACTTGATGATAGTGTATGCTGTGCAAGGTAGCGCCCGTTGGTGAGGGTACCCAAGCCGTACTGGCACCAGATTTCGGATGAGCGGCTTTTGTATCCATCATCTCTTTCATCTCATCAGGTTTTGCCCACATGCCTTTACCAATTTGAGCATGACCTTGCAGACCAGTCTCTAAGCCGATATCAACGTTCCACTGCTCATACGCAGGTAGCCATGCTTGCGACTTCATGTCGCCTTTTGGCACGAATGGACCAGCATTCATACTGGTATGCATCTCATCACCCGTACGATCTAAGAAACCTGTATTAATAAAGATAACACGCTCTTTTGCTTGGCGAATCGCTTCTTTCAGATTGACTGTGGTACGGCGCTCTTCGTCCATGATACCGATTTTGAGCGTATTACGCTCTAGACCCAATAAGTCCTCTGATGCATTGAATAAATCATTGGCCATTTTAACTTCTTCAGGGCCATGCATTTTTGGCTTCACAATATACATTGAGCCTTGGCGGGAGTTTGATAGCTCGTTTTTGCCTTTGATATCATTGAGTGATAATAATGGTGTGATTAAACCATCCATTAAGCCTTCAAATATTTGCTCTTGGCCATTGCCTAAATCAACCAAAATTGCGGGGTTCTGCATGAGATGACCCACGTTACGAATCAAGAGTAGCGAACGACCTGGCAAAATCAGCTTACCGCCATCAGGTGTATTATATTCACGATCTGGGTTTTGTTTGCGAGTACGGGTTTTGCCACCTTTTTCAAAGGTCTCTTGTAGATCGCCGTTCATCAAGCCAAACCAATTGCGATAGACTTCCACTTTTTCTTCTGCATCTACAGCAGCGACCGAATCTTCACAATCTTGAATCGCAGTCATGGCTGACTCAAGTAGCACGTCTTTGATATTTGCTGGGTCATCTTTGCCAACTGGATGATTACTATCGATCTGAATCTCAGCATGCAAGCCGTTGTTCTTTAACAGTACACCTGTAGGAGCTTCAGCGTCACCGACGAAACCGACAAATTTGCTAGTATCTTTTAACTCTGTGCTGCCATCACCCTGTACGACTTCAAGCTTGCCATCGATCACTTTAAAACCATTCACATCATTGTAAGAGCCTGATGCTAGTGTGAAGTGCCCATCTAGGAACGCTTTGGCATAAGCGACAACAGCAGCACCGCGAGTAGGATTATAGCTACCACCCGCTTCTTGACCATTGTCACTACTGATAACATCGGTGCCATACAACGCATCATATAGGCTACCCCAACGTGCGTTGGTCGCGTTAAGCGCATAACGAGCGTTACGTACTGGTACGACTAGCTGCGGCCCTGCGATATGAGCAATTTCATCATCGACATTTTCTGTACTGACCGTAAAGTCATCACCTTCTGGCAGTAGATAACCAATCTCTTGCAAGAACGCCTTATAGGCTGGATAATCGATTTCGCCATCTTTTGCAGGGTGTTGTAGGTGCCACTGGTCAATCTGTGCTTGAATCTTATCTCGAGTTTCTAGCAACGCTTTATTACGTGGCGTAAACTCCTTGATAACCTTCTCAAAACCTGACCAATAACTGTCTGAATCAACACCAACTTTTGGCAGCACTTCGTTTTCAATAAAGTCATACAACTGTTGGTCGATGGCAAGAATGCCTTTTTGAATGCGATTGGCGTTAGAAGACTGGCCCATGTCGTTATCCTTATCTATTGGTGAGGTATATTAATATTAACTTGCTATAACTATTATTCAACGTTGATTTTAAATCAACAATTATTCATACAATAAAAGATATCATTGCTACCTACGACAACCTATGGTATTTAATGCTGATAAATAATTATCCATTAAAGAGTTTTTCATCAGCCCTAAAATAGACTGTATAAATCTTCTGTTTTCATACAAGAATTGTCATTGGTATAATGCTTGCCATTCTCTACTAAGTGCTATTGATAGCAAGACACTGTGACTAAAGAGCAAAATCTCATCCTACTATCAAATAATAAAATAAACAAGCAAACGCCATTTAGAAAATAAATATTGGGGTTGTATAATAATGATATCGTATAAGATGTAAGCCTCACAGACCATGAATACTATCTAGAAATTAATGAATGCTCAGTTAAGACTAAACTGTAAGTAATCATTACCATCTATAGTTACACTTAAATGCTGTCCATTATCCAGACAACTTACTTAGCCGTAGTAACTGCAGCCCATTATTTTGAAAGCATCTACAAATTAGCTGCTTTAAACTCTCATTTATAAAAAAGCCCTTTTAGATTATGACTATAAACCAGCCCGACCTCTCGTCCTTACAATCATCAGCGCATGGTACTGATCACTACGATATTCATAAGGATAACCTCGAAAAAGAAGCGCCCCTTTCACCAGAAAATGTCGTTGACGAAAGCAGTATGGACGTAGGGGAAGACAGCGTCGATATCACTCACCTGCGCACACCTATAAAAGTTGATCTATCCCCTATTTATAATTTTTTGGGTGCGCGCACGACGCAAGCTTGGGTAGATGCGGCTATAGATAACCTACCACTCATCATTCAAGACCATGCCAATTGCGAAAAAAAAGCCGCAGGCACTGCGATGAATTTGATATTTCGGTATGAGTTCTCTTATGATTTGCAACGTAAATTGGCACAGCTCATACGTGAAGAGATGCTGCATTACGAGCAGGTGCTTGGCATCATGAACGAACGTGGCCAGGACTGGAAGTATTTGAGTGCAGGTCGCTATGCCAAGGGCATGCTGAAACATAAACGTACTTATGAGCCAGCAGCGATGGTCGATGTACTGATCATTGGGGCGTTCATTGAAGCGCGCTCTTGTGAGCGTTTTGCAGCGTTGGCGGAAGTCATTGATGATGCGCGTCTAGCAAAATACTATCGCTATCTACTAAAGTCAGAGAGCCGCCATTTTGAGGATTACCTTGCGCTTGCCCAGTCATTATCAGATGATAATATCGATGAGCGCGTTGCGTTTTTTAAAGAAGTAGAAGCAGAATTAATAGATAGTCCAGACGCGGAGCTACGCTTTCATAGTGGTACGCCTGCTTAACTATTTATTGTCTTCCATCAGAGGGCTATCGTACTGTTTATGGTCTTTGGCGACGTGATGCGGGTCGTGATCATCTGTGACACGCTCTGCAGCCGCAGGATTGGCTTTTTGCAGCGCATCATCAGGCACGATACCATCATTGTCGTCAGCATCTTTTAGTTCATGCTGCTGGTGTCTTGGTGACTGCGCTGCCTCTGCTGGTTTTAATGAGTGATTATTGGGATTATTCATAGCATTTCCTTATGATAGAAAGATCAAAGTAAATAAAGTGAATGAAGGATGTGCCCTAGATCATAAAAAAACTATCTGTCTTTTTTATGATCTTTTTCGTCAGGGTTTAGCACCCGTGTCTGGGCATTATCGACAGTGGCATAGCGATTTTTATTGTTAATCTTATGGCTATCAGGCCCTTCGCTTGCAACGGTGCTTTCATTGATATTATCATCAAAGCCATTACCTGGTTGATCGCGGCGGTCGGGCTGTCGAGCAGGATTGTCACCATCATTGACGTGCTCAGACTCTACTATACCCTCTTCAAAAGTGTCGGTACCTTTATTTTCATTGACGTTTTCTTCGAGCTCCTCATGGTTTTTCACCGTTTGAGCACTGTCTAAAGTTTCATGCGTGTCCGTTTCTGCGATTCGAGTTTTACTTAAAGCAGGATCTCTGGTTTCCATTGTTTTGTCCTTATTATAATTATTGTTTGTATCGATAACATATTGTGCTTATCATTTGTTAGTCGTCTCGACTCAGATCATAAGCATTTAGGTCCGATACGTTTTTGCCACCCGCAGGCAGATCTTCTTCTTTGCGCGGGTCGACATAGACCTCGTCTGTCTCCTGTGAGGCTTGTTCCGGCCCGTCTATATTTGGCTGGTACTTTCGGCCTTCGTAGCTGTCTTGAGGATTTTCTTGCGTCGTAACGGCTGGATCCTCTACAAGGAATTTTTCTTCAGTATTGTTTTTTTCTGGCATGGTCATGGCGTCTCCCTCGCATTATTTATTATCGTTATCTGATTAGTGCTTTGGATGTATGCTGCAAACACACTCTTATTTGTCAGTGCGTAGGTCATCCTCAATGAACGCTGTTTGCTCTTCTTCACTTAGTGACTCAGGCGCATCGACTTTTTTGTTGTCTTCTAGATTTTTCTCAATCTCTTGACCGTTTGCTTGCTCTGCTGCTTTTTTGATGTCTGAGGTATCATTGTTCGTCGTACTCATGATTTATTTCCTATTTTTATTGTTGACTGAATTTAGAGTTTCTCCGGTGCGGCATCATTATGTACTCAGCCACTTTTAGTCAGTTGCTTTTGTTCAGTTACTTTTAGATAGATGAGTGATGAGGTTTTTGATAAAAATAATAAACTGCACCAGAACTGATATTAATTATAGGTAGGATACTGTGAGATTCACCAGTGTACTGCCGTATCAATATGTGAATAAATGTGAGGTTACAAGACAGTTTGTAACTTTTACAGCGCATTAACCAGAAAAACCAAGCACTGGCATGTACCAATACTTGGTTAAATAGTGTTTGACTAAATAGTGCTTGGTCAAATGATGAAGATAGCCCTCAATCAGTTAGCTGGACTCGTCGACACCATTGATCACTTTTAGTAGGTGTTCTTGAGCAACGTGTGGCACCTCCCCTGCTGCTGGCTGAAGCTGCTGCCAAACGCCTGTGCCATCCAGTGCCCACGCTTGCGTGTTGTCTTGTAGATAGTTTAGTAGCCCATCCTGATAAATTTGCTTAAACAGCTTTTTGTTTTCAATCGGGAACGCAACTTCGACGCGATGGAACAGGTTACGATCCATCCAGTCTGCGCTGCCGCAATATAAACGCTCATCACCGTCATTATAGAAGTAATAAATACGGGTATGCTCCAAAAATCGGCCAATAATAGAGCGTACAGTGATGTTTTCAGATAGTCCTTTTACTTGCGGACGCAAGCAACACATAGAGCGCAGGATCAGCTCAATTTTGACGCCTGCCTGCGACGCATCATACAATTTGTCAATCAGGCGACGCTCAGTGAGCGCATTGGCTTTGACGATAATATGAGCGCGCTTGCCTGCTTTAGCATGAGCAATCTCATCATCGATAAAGCTCATTAGTTTTTCGTGCAAGGTAAATGGTGCATGTAACAGTTTTTTGAGATTGGCAGGTTTGCCCATACCAGTGAGCTCTTGAAATATCTTATGCACATCTTCTGAGATATCAGGATCGGCACTGAATAAGCCATAATCTGTATAGACCTTGGCATTGGCCGCATGATAGTTGCCTGTGCCTAGGTGGATATAGCGGCGGATTCGATCTTCTTCACGGCGCACGATGAGCATGAGCTTGGCATGGGTCTTGTAGCCGACGATGCCATAAACCACAACCGCACCTGCTTCTTGTAAATAGTTGGCGACAGCAATATTGGAAGCTTCGTCAAAACGCGCACGCAACTCAATGACGGCCGTGACTTCTTTGCCGTTACGGGCGGCAGCGGCTAGTGCCTTAACGATCTCTGAGTTGGTACCTGAGCGGTATAATGTCTGCTTGATCGCCAACACTTTGGGATCGCTAGCTGCCTGCCAAAGCAGATTAATAATGGGTGAAAATGCATGAAACGGATGATGCACGAGCACATCGCTTTTGCGCATAGCGGCAAACATACTGGATGATTTATCTGATTTATCCATCTCTCGGCGAAAGGCTTTTGGCACGGCATGAGTAAATGGCTGATAACGCAGTCCCGGAATATTAAAATCAAACAATAAGCGCGTCAGATTCACAGGGCCATTGACGCGGTACAGCTGATTGTCATGCAACTCAAACTCATTGAGCAAATACTCACTGATGTGCGCTGGGCAGTCAGTTGTCACCTCAAGACGGACTTTGTCACCGAAGCGGCGGTTTTCAAGCTCGCCCTCGAGTGCCTTGGCGATATCCTCTACATCATCCGCCAGATCCAAATCTGCATTACGTGTCAGTCTGAATTGGTGACAACCCGTCACACTCATACCAGGGAACAGCTCACCGATATGCTCATGAATGATGGCGGACAGCATCACATGATGCTCTTTACCACCCGTTAGCTCATCTGGCAGACGAATCACACGCGGCAGACTGCGCGGCGCTGGAACAATCGCCAAATTAATGTCGCGGCCAAAAGCATCTTTGCCTTCTAAAGTGGCAATAAAGTTTAAGCTTTTATTCACCAAACGCGGGAATGGATGCGCAGGATCAATGCTAATCGGTGTCAATACTGGTACAACTTGCTCGGTAAAATAACGCTTCATCCATGCAGACTGCTCGGCATTGAGCTCATCACGTTTTAGGTAGCGGATATCTTCGAGCGCAAGAGCGGGCAAAATATCTTCATTCAGAATACGATATTGCTCATTGATAGCGTCGTGAGTGATCGCAGAGATCTCGTTTAACACCTCGCTTGGGCGCATACCGTGAGCACTGGTCGATACGTCACCGATATTGAGCTTTTGCATGATACCAGCGACACGTATCTCAAAGAATTCATCGAGATTCGATGAAAAAATAATGAGAAAAAACAATCGCTCAAGCAGTGGGTGACGAGGACTGGCTGCCTGCGCCAGTACACGCAGATGAAACTGTAATAAAGACAAATCTCGATTGATATAACTGCTGGGTGAATAGCTGCCGTCTTCTGAGCGTTGCCAATCGATGTCGGTCAGATCATTATAGTTACTGCTTACGCTCATATTTTTATTAACGTTTTCGTTGCCATCTTCACTCACACTATTAACGTCGATCATCTCGTTCATATCACCGCTGTTCTGATTATTATTTATCTCTACCACGTTACTACTCCTTTTGCGTTATCGATACGCCGTCGTCTTTATACTATCGTCTTAAAGGTTATTAACTATTATTCTTTCCCGTTATTCTTGTTGTTAAGGCTTCTTTTAAAAGATTAAGACGCTTGCGGTAATACCGCATTTTTCATACGTTTCTTGATAATACGTTGCTTGTTGCGCAAGCCTCTGTCACCTTGATTGTCTTCATAATACTTCGGATTGGTAAGCATCCCAATGAGGAGCGCTGATTCGTCTCGGTTCAGATTGGCCGCAGATTTATCAAAATAATGATGCGCGGCGGCATCGATACCATAGATACCGTTACCAAATTCTGCCACATTAAGATAAGCGGTCAAGATACGCTGCTTGTCCCACAGCGTTTCTATCATGACAGTAATGACAGCCTCTTCTGCCTTACGCACATAAGAGCGATGCGAAGTCAAAAATAGGTTTTTTGCTAGCTGCTGCGTAATGGTTGAGCCACCAGCGGACATTTTGCCCGTTTCTTCATTTTTCTTTTGTGCCGCTTTGATACCTTTAATATCAAAGCCATTGTGCTGGCTAAACGTGGAATCTTCACTCACGATCGCTGCTTGTTTGACAGACTTGGCGATGGCATCGTACTCAGCCCATGTCTGCGTGACCGTGCCACCCGTTAGGCGATGCGTCAACATAAACATGCTGTTGTTAATCGGCTGCGTTTTCCAGATTAGTAGTAGTCCGGTGACCAAAATATGGAATGCGACAACCAATAACATAATAGCCAATAACAGACGTTTGATGAACTTGCCAAAACTTGTCATGCGCGATATCCGAGTGATTAAAAAAGTAATAAGATAATATAGGTCATCTGCTAATAACTAAAAACAGCAACTATGAACCAATAGTCCTAAAATAGCTGTCATTGCCTTTTATTAACAGGCAGTCATTAGTAATGACCAGTAGCAGGTCATCTTACCTAATCTCACAATCGCTGTCATTATTTACACCACTTCTTTATGATGTAATAATAAACCAACTATTTTTTACTTTTTATCAAAATAGCCTAATAGTCAGCATTTTTCGGCATACTTTAAGCTCAGAGATCTCACCATGCATAATAATAGTATAGAAGTATTACGAGCGCGTGTTATTGCCGCAAGCCCAAACCTCAATACCACTGAAAATAGCAATCAATGGTGGCTACTAGGGACCTCTGGCTGTCATTTATGTGATATCGCTGAGCAAATACTTGCACAGTTTCAGTCGGTACAACCAATCACTTACCAAAATGTCGATATTGCAGACTTTGATGAGGCGCTTATGATGGATTTTGCCACGTCTATCCCTGTGATTTTGACTCCATCACAGCGATTAAATTATCCGTTTTCAGTGATGGATTTGCAGCAACTGCTTACGTCATAACATCAAACCGTCTATACATTATTTGTAGTGAGGATCCTATGATAAATCTAGAAAAAATGACCGATATTGAAGATCTGCGCCGTGTCGCTGAGCGTAAAGTGCCGCGTATGTTCTATGACTATGTCGATTCAGGCTCGTGGACTGAGACCACCTATCGTAATAATGAGACTGACTTTGACCGTATCAAGTTGCGCCAACGAGTATTGGTCGATATGGATAACCGCAGTCTGGCAACGAGTATGATCGGTGAGCCAGTCAAGATGCCTGTAGCCATCGCCCCAACGGGGTTTACCGGCATGATGTGGGCAGATGGTGAGATACATGCCGCACGCGCCGCTGAAAAATTCGGCGTGCCCTTTTCACTATCGACCATGAGCATTTGCTCTATCGAAGATGTCGCCACTCATACTAGTAAGCCGTTTTGGTTTCAGCTGTACGTGATGCGAGATCAAGACTTTATGGCCAATCTGATTCGCCGTGCAAAAGAGGCCAATTGCTCAGCACTTATCTTGACCGCCGACTTACAAGTGCTTGGACAACGTCACAAAGACATCAAAAATGGTCTATCCGCACCGCCTAAGCCAACACTAAGCAATATGATCAACCTCATGACCAAGCCGCAATGGTGTATGAATATGCTGGGCACCAAACGTCGCACGTTTGGTAATATCGTCGGTCATGCACAAAATGTTGAGGATCTGTCATCACTCTCTGCTTGGACGGCAGAGCAATTCGATCCGCGTCTGAGCTGGGACGATGTGGCGCGTATCAAAGACATGTGGGGCGGTAAACTTATCATAAAAGGTATCATGGAGCCTGAAGATGCTATTATGGCGGCTCGCAGTGGCGCGGATGCCCTAGTCGTCTCAAACCATGGCGGTCGTCAGTTGGATGGCGCGTTATCTTCTATCTCTGCCCTCGCAGACATCGTACAGGCAGTACAAGCCGAAAACAGCGATATCGAGGTATGGCTAGACAGTGGCGTTCGCTCTGGTCAAGATGTACTAAAGGCTATCGCATTGGGCGCAAAAGGCACGATGATCGGTCGCGCTTTTCTCTACGGATTGGGAGCGTATGGTGAAGACGGGGTGCGCCGCGCGCTTGAGATTATCTATAAAGAGTGTGATATATCTATGGCATTCTGTGGTCATACCGATATCAATACTGTCACGGATAATATCTTGGTAAAAGGCACGTATGAAAACCTCAAAGTGGGTCGTTTTTAGAGCGGCTGATTGTAGAACAATCAACGTTTAAAACTGGCTATACATAACATAATTTGCTCATACCCTTTATACTGTCTCTATAACATTTTGATGACAGTTAGCCTTTATGACCATTCAACAATTATTAAAAACAGCGCCCGTCACTACCCTGCTATTAGCCTGCTTTATTGGGCTATTTGTCATGCAGATAGTCACTGGCGTCGATGCCAATAACCCGTCAACTGAAGCGTTAGTTAAATGGGGTGCCAACGCCTTACCCTTAACGATGATGGATGACCCATGGCGCTTGGCCAGTAGTGCGTTTTTGCACATTGGTCTCATGCATCTACTATTTAATGGCTTTGCCATGTATTTCTTTGGCCAGATTGCCGAGCCGATGTTTGGCTCAGCCAAGTTTTTGGCATTGTTTTTGTTGGCAGCCATCGGTGGCAACTTGCTCAATAACTATGTCACATGGCAAAGTATCATAGAAGGAACAGGACAGCCCGGCCTATCAGCGGGAGCTTCTGGTGGTATCATGGGTATCGGTGCGGCGTTACTGATCGCTGCCCTGTTTAAAATATCGGTCAATGGCATGATGCTCAATCTCAAGAGCTTGATCATCATCATGGCGATCAACTTGGTTTATGGCTTTGCCGTACCGGGTATCGATAATGCTGGTCATATCGGCGGCGCGATCACAGGGCTTGTTATTGCCTTAGCTTTTGCGATTGGTTACCGTCAGCGTCTCGCGGTCGCTATGCACAATGCCGCTACTCAGCAATCGCAGCGTCTCCACCCTTATCAAACCACCTATCACTGCGGTGACCAAGGCAGCCATCAACATAATAGTCAGTATAATGAGCCACTCGATAACTCAGGCCATCATGGCAGCAGTCCTATCGATCAATCATTTTCCCTCAATACTGATTCGATCAAGCAAAATGCTGAAGTGGATAACAATGACTCTAGACTGGATAACCGCAATATAAATACGCCAGATATGCACGGCAGTGATGTGGAAAAAGTTACTGCTGTAAATTCAGCTTTGAAAGACAATGCAACTCACAGCACAGTCGAGTCTAAAGACCCTATTAAACCTTCGTTTATTTGGCAACTATTGCCATGGCTTGTGATGCTGATTATTAGCATTGGCTTTGTCTGGTGGTGGCAAGATATTCATCAGCAAATCCTACAAGTGCTAAAAGCCATTGAGTAAATGCTCATACTTATCTATCATTGCTAAATAACTACCAATAACAGCCGAATTATTTAGATTATTTATTCGCTTTTTGCTCGTTTTTTACCTAATCTTACTACCCCGTTATTTATACTCACTTACGAGACCCAATTATGTCAAAACTTGCAGCGCAACCTCACTTCTCTACGCGAGCCATGCTGAGCACGTTAACCGCTACGGCATTACTCAGTGTGTCTAGCCTGTCTAGTGCCATCCCTTTTCTTAATAAAAACCTACCGACTGACAAAGACGCCGAATTGAGCGTTGGGGTCAATGTCATGGCGGTCAAATCAGCCTACGATCTTGAAGACAGCACTGAAGTGCGTGTGCTACCGGGCATTTTTTATGATAATAATAGGATCTATGCGCGCGGTGCTCAAGCGGGTGTGTACTTGATCAATGATGGGGTCAATCAGCTCTCTGCTTACGCGCAGCTCGCAGGGAATTCGTTTGATCCTGATGATGCGAATGGTGCCCTGCAAGGTCTCGATGAGCGCAAACTATCTGCAGAAGCAGGTATAAGCTACCAGCGTCGCACGCCTATCGGTGCGTTTCGTGGTCAGTTTGCGACCGATGTGTTGGACGAAAGTGGCGGCAATACGGGGCGCTTAACCTACCTTGCAAAGATCACGAGAAACAAGCTGACGGTCTATCCAAGCATCGGCTTTGAGTATCATGATGCGGCCTACAATGAATACTACTATGGCGTCAGTGAAGAAGAGTCAGCGGAGACAGGCGTTGCCGCTTATAAATCTAACTCAAGCTTGAATCCATATGTCAGCGTTAGTGCCAACTACGACTTCAATGATAAATGGGCAGGGTTTGCCAATCAAAGCGTGAGCTATGTACCCAATGAGCAGTATGATAGCCCAATGGTCGACTCACGTACTGAAGCAGCGACCACGCTTGGTTTGCTTTATAAGTTTTAATTGAAATTAGAATTTTGATAACAAAAAGACCTTGCCGCGTGATGTGGTAAGGTCTTTTTTCAGCTTTGAATGTAGATAAAAAGCGTACCCAACGAGCCTATGAATTATATGCTATTAGAACATATACCTGTTATATATTCCTATAAAGCAGTATCAATGAAAAAAACTATACTCTAGTTCAAACTTATACGTAAAGAAAATCGACTTGAAAAACATACATGATCGTATTTATCACAAAGAAGTCCAAAATATCTCCTCATATTTTTTACCACTTACGTCTTCCCAACTCACCATAGACTGATATTTGCTAGGACTATTCATATGTAAAGAGGCTAAAAGCTTAATTCTTGAACTTGGTTTCATTTCTTGGTAAGGAAATATTTCTGATAACTCGGCATCAAATAGAGGACTGTCTTCGCAGTCAATCAATTCAAAATGAACATTATATGCACTACCCTGTCCTGTATTAGAAATATAGAAATTGTAAGTCTTTCCTAACTTAGTCAGGCTCACATTAAATTTAGGTTTCGTTTTTTCTGTTTTTTGTTCAGTAATACTTTTTATCTGAAGCCGAGATAACTCTGCAGTTACTCTTTCAAGTTCTAACTGTTCCTTAGCTAGCTCTCTTGTACGAACTAAAGAAATAGTTGAAATTATTGCTGCTATAATAGATATTGCTAGACTTAAAACTTCAAATTTGCTCATTTGAAGCCCTTAAATAAATTTTTAACTAATTTCTCAGCTTCTGCTTTCATTTCAGGTATAGCCACATCTTTCGCTTGCTCAAACCCTACTTCTTTTAAATCAGTAAGCATGATTTCAAAGTGACAGTTATCGCATTTAACAAAATCATTTTCTTGTAAGTTTTCTGGATGCTCAAACTCATTGTGACCACATTGAGGACATTTTATTTCTATACGATCAGTTTTAGCCATCTTAGTTCCTTGTTAGCATAATAATCAGTCTTTCTAGAATAATAGCACTTACATCACGTATTTATAAACACCAATCGAGTAGTAAATCCACATAGATTAATAAGTACAAGCAAAACATAGCATTAACCTTAAAAGCGCAAACAAAAAAAAGACCTTGCCACGTGACAAGGTCTTTTTATTTCTAACTTCTCAGTGGAACAAATATGATGCTGCTACCAGAAAGACGAGTGCAAATGGTACTTATCGTACATTAAGCAAGTCTAACGCCGTAGCAGGTCATTATTTGGTCTACTGCTTACTTAGGATGTACCATATCAGCAGGAATGACCCACTCATCGAACTGTGCTTCAGTTAATAGCTCCAGCTCAACCGCCACTTGCTTCAACGTTTTGTTTTCTTTATACGCGGTCTTAGCGATTTTCGCTGCATTTTCATAACCAACATGACGGTTTAATGACGTCACTAGCATCAATGAGTTATGCAAGAAGTCATCGATTTTGTCTTTTACTGGCTCGATACCAACGGCACAGTTTTCGTTGAAGCTATTGCACGCATCGCCCAGCAGTTTGATAGATTGCAATAGGTTGAAGGCAATCACAGGCTTATACACATTTAGCTCAAAGTTACCTGACGCGCCTGCCATGCTGATAGTCGTGTCGTTACCCATGACCTGAGCGACAACCATGGTCATTGCTTCTGACTGCGTTGGGTTTACTTTGCCTGGCATGATAGAAGAGCCTGGCTCATTTTCAGGAATCGTCAACTCGCCCAAACCACAACGAGGACCTGATGCCAACCAGCGTACGTCGTTAGCGATTTTGTTCAAGCTGCCCGCTAGTGTTTTTAGTGCGCCTGAGGCAAATACTTCGGCATCACGAGCCGCTAATGCTTCAAATTTATTTGGGGATGTGACAAATGGCAAGCCAGTCAAAGTCGCTAGTTGCTCAGCTGCTTTTACTGCATAGTCAGGATGGGCGTTTAGACCAGTACCAACCGCGGTACCACCTAGTGGCAATTCATATAGACCTTGTAGCGCGTTGTCGATACGAGTCAATGAATGATCAAGTTGGCTCACATAGCCGCTGAACTCTTGGCCTAGGGTCAAAGGCGTAGCGTCTTGTAGATGCGTACGACCGATTTTTACGATACTATCAAATTCTTTTGCTTTTGCAGCCAATGTATCGCGTAGTGCTTGTACCGCTGGGATCAATAAGCTGTTGATCTGACGAGCAGCCGCCACACGAATCGCCGTTGGGAAGCTGTCGTTGGTAGACTGTGCATGGTTCACATGGTCATTTGGGTGAATAGGCGTGTAGCTGCCACGCTCAGAACCCGCAATTTCATTGGCACGGTTGGCCAATACTTCGTTCATGTTCATGTTTGACTGCGTACCAGAACCTGTCTGCCATACGACCAACGGGAACTGATCGACCAGACCACCATTGATGATTTCGTCAGCGGCTTGTACGATGAGATCACGCTTGTCGCCTTCGATACGCTCTAGGCTTGCATTGGTAATCGCAGCGGCTTTTTTGACCAGTGCCATCGCTTCAATCATCGGACGCGGCAAAGTCTCGCCACCGATTTTGAAGTTTTCGCGGCTACGCTGAGTTTGCGCGCCCCAATAAGCATCAGCTGGAACTTCTACGTTGCCCATGGTATCTTTTTCGGTACGAGTTGCCTGATTCTGTGTCGACATAACTACCCTCTTTACTGGTTTGTTGTTTTATGACTGCTCTAAAAAGTGCAACATCTGCTGCACATAAAGGAGAATACGATATAAAGTGGCGTTATGATAGCATGACTAGGACGTGTTGAATATTCACAAATCGCTTTGGTCAACACCTAAAAACGAATGTCTAAAAGCGCCCCTCATCAATCTGATATGTCATTGGATAAGATACCTATGCACTCTGAAACCATGCCCACTGAGCCAAAAATTCTTAACTCACAAGAACCTACGTTAAGCAATCCGCCCAGACGGCACTTTACTCGCCAGCGTCGTCAATTAAGTGATGGCGCGCGTAGAAATTTGGCGCAAGCAGCGAGCTTGCATTTGAGCAAATTACAGCAGCGGCTATCAAAAAATGCGCGTATTGGCCTATATTATAACGGCTTTGGTGAGTTGCCCACTCAGCCACTGCTGGATTGGTGTAAATGCTTAGGCTATTTACCTTATTTACCTGTCGTTGGCTCACTCGGTCGTACTAGTAATGGCAGTGATGATAAACGATTGCGTTTTGTGCCTGTTTATCATTCAAAATTGGTCAATGTCCCCACTCGCATTCATCAGCTCGGCATGAAACAAAATCACAGCCGCGCTCTGCTCTGGGCATCAGAATTAGACGTTATTATCTGTCCGTTAGTCGCGGTAGATAAACACGGCAACCGCATGGGCATGGGTGGCGGCTTTTATGATACAACGCTTGGCAAAAGCTATCGATCAGGGGCTTCAAGGCCGTTAAAGATAGGCTGGTGTTATGATTTTCAGGTAGTTGAACAATTAGCGCATCAACCGTGGGATGTGCCATTAGATGGCTTAATTACACCAAACGGGATAAGGTGGTTTTGATGAAAGATAACCATAAAAAGTCTAAAAAAAATTCTAGCGCTGCTGATTCCAGTGCAGACAATGTGGATGAATATTTACAGACATTAGGCAATGAGGAAGCTAGAGAGCGACGTTACTACAGCCAAGAGCAGCCGTTTAGCGCTGATGAAATGACACGGCTCGTTAATGAAGAACGCTTAAATGTGCTGCTTGCGCAAAGTGATGCGTTTTTGAGTAGTTTGAATGGTGAGTTGAGAGATTTTGATGATGAGTATTAAAAAGTATATCGATTAAATAATGAATAAAAACGAAAAAAGGCGAGCATAGCTTATAGCTATACTCGCCATTTATATCAAACCTAGTCATTCAAATTATTTACTAAAGCACCATCGCCGCAATCCAACCAAATGCGAGTAGCGGAATGTTGTAGTGCAAGAATGTCGGTATCACACTGTCTTTAATATGGTCATGTTGACCATCGATATTTAGACCAGACGTTGGTCCCAATGTCGAGTCTGACGCAGGCGAACCCGCATCACCTAGTGCGCCAGCAGTACCAATAATCGCTACAGTAGCCAACGGCGAAAACCCTAAAGAGATACATAGCGGCACATAAATCGCAGCCAAAATAGGAATGGTCGAGAATGACGAACCGATACCCATGGTCACAATCAAACCAATGAGGAGCATGATAAAGGCCGCCATCGCTTTATTACCACCGAACAGTGACGCCGCCCCATCAACGAGTGGCTGAATCTGCTCAGTGGCTTTCATCACTTCAGCGAAGCCTTGCGCGGTAATCATGATAAAGCCAATCATCGCCATCAGCTTGATACCGTCATTGAATACGCCATCCGCATCACGCCATTTCACCACGCCTGTCGCCATAAACACGCCAAAGCCAAACATCGAGCCAAGTAATAGCGAATCAGTGTATAGCTGCACGACGAAAGCCGTCACGATAGCAGCCAATGCAACCAGCGTCTTTAGCTTGCTTTGCGACTGAGCGCCAGCGGCGGTTTTACTTAATGCATCGCCTTCTACGACGGCATCATGCGCTTGCTGATCTATCGCAATCTGCTGATACTCGCGCGGCTTACGGTAGCTTATAAATACCGCAACCAGCAAACCAATTAGCATACCTAACGCAGGAATCGCCATGGCTTGCACCACAGAAATATTGGCAACATCAATACCCGCTTCACCCACGTTTTTTAGCATAATCTGATTGAGATAGATATCACCAAAACCATAAGGAATAAACATATAGGTGGTGACCAGTCCAAAAGTAATCAGACAAGCAATCAAGCGTCTATCAATCTGCATTCGATTAAATGCCAATAATAGTGGCGGTACAAGCAGCGGAATAAAGGCAATATGAATGGGGATTAAGTTTTGGCTAAAGCAGCTCATGGTAATGAGACCTGCAAACAGCATGTACTTAATCATCCCGCTCGTGCCAGCGGCGTCAATGCGTCTAATCACTGTCCCTGCCAACGATTGCGGCAAGCCCGAATGCGCAATCGCTACCGCAAAAGCCCCCAGTAAGGCATACGATAGCGCAATCTGTGCGCCATTACGGATACCTTCTTGAAAAGCATTGAGCGTATCGGTAATACCCAGACCCGCTAACAGACCACCTGCCAGCGCCCCGATTAATAAACTGAGCACCACGTGCACGCGCGAAAGTGACAGTCCTAGCATAATAATAACTGCCAGCAGTACCGCATTGATGGCCATGTATTGCCCCTTGCTCTTTATAACTTGGTCTCATTGAGACTGATGAATAGTAACACTGATGAATAGCGCTATGATGTCTAAAATACTGCCCTAACAACCCCTGTTTTTAGACGGGCGTCAGTTTACCTTATTTTGGGTATAAAGCCCATGCATAGAACCGATTAGACACCCGCATCTCACACACGCTCTCGCTATCTAATGGTGAGATTTTACTTATTTAATCCAGACACAGCATTTTTAATCCAACTTTTTAATCCAATAACCGCATTGAAACGTCGGCGTTTGTCGCACTATTTAACAAAGATAACTGTGCATCTTTGCCAATGAGACTTGCAATTTTATATGCGGACACCATTTATCTAGACATGAACCACGAACTTGACTTTACAAGTCTGGGGAACGAGGAAAAATATATGAGTGAACATAAAATTACCCAAGACAATATCGACATTGATGTCGACGTTTCAACGACTGACGTAGAAAACAATGAGGTAGACACCTCGTCAACTGATACACGAGAAGCAGCAACAATTGATGTCAAAGATACTGATCTTGATGACAGTACGCTTACTGATACTGACAACAAAAAAGCAAGCGATGATCAAGATGAAAGCTACTTGCCACTCTTGGCATTACGAGATGTCGTCGTCTATCCACACATGCAGATCGCCTTGTTTGTGGGACGCGCGCCATCGGTCAAAGCCGTTGAGCTGGCACAAGCTGAGTATGGCAACAAAGTACTGGTCGTCGCCCAAAAAGACTCATTGACCGAAGACATTGATCAAGACAACTTGTATCAATACGGTACGGTGTGCCGCATCGTCAGCACCATGCCGCATGACAGCGATGAGAACTGCATCAAAGTACTCATCGAAGGTCAATATCGCGCCCGTGTCGACAATATCGAAAGTCATGACGACTTATTGATGGCGAGATTTGAGCGTGCTGATCTTGATGTCAGCATGGATGAGAGCCAGAAGAAAAACACTATTCAAGCGCTGACTACCCTGTTTGAAGGCTATGCGGATGCGCGTCTGCGTAATGCCCGTGAGCTGACCCGCGTGGCCAAACGTATCGATGATTTGCTTGAGCTTGTGTACTTTATCTCAACCCGCGTCTCGATGGACCTTGATATCAAGCAGTCGTTCTTAGAAGAAAACGATGTCAAAACGCACATCAACACCTTGACGGAATATCTGGTCAAGCAAAGTGCTGAGCAAAATATCGAACAAGATATCCAAGATGCCGTTCGTCAGCAAATGGAAGACAATCAGCGCGAATACTTCTTGAATGAAAAAATGAAAGCGATCAAAAACGAGCTATCAGATCTCAATGATGGCGCGTTTGATGGCGAAGATGATGTCGCTGAGCTAGAGCAGCGTCTAGAAGATGCTGACTTGCCAGACGATGTGCGCAAAAAAGCAGAGCAAGAGTTTAAAAAGCTCAAAATGATGCCACCTGCATCAAGCGAATCGTCAGTGGTACGCAACTACATTGAGTGGATTTTGGATACGCCGTGGAATGCGACGACCAAAGTCTCAATCAATTTAGATAAGGCAAAAACGGTGCTGGACGAAGATCATTATGGCTTGCAAGATGTCAAAGACCGCATCTTAGAATATCTCGCCGTACAATCTCGGATGAAAAAACTGCGTGGCCCGATTCTTTGTTTAGTTGGCCCTCCAGGTGTGGGTAAAACTTCATTAGGTGAGTCGATTGCTCGTGCAACGGGTCGTAAATTTGTCCGTATGGCACTGGGCGGTGTACGTGATGAAGCTGAGATTCGCGGTCATCGCCGTACCTATATCGGTGCGATGCCGGGTAAAATCGTGCAGTCATTGGCAAAAGTAGAAGTCAAAAACCCGCTGTTCTTATTGGATGAAATCGATAAGATGGCGCAAGACTTCCGCGGTGATCCAGCATCAGCATTGCTTGAAGTATTAGACCCATCACAGAACGACACCTTTAACGATCATTATTTAGATATGGACTTAGACTTGTCGCAAGTGATGTTCATCTGTACGGCTAACAGCATGGATATTCCACCTGCGCTACTTGACCGTATGGAAGTCATTCGTCTGCCGGGTTATACCGAAGAAGAAAAGGTCAATATCGCACAGAAATACCTCGTGCCAAAAGCGATCAAGAATAACGGCCTTAAAGAAGGTGAAATTGAAATCGTTGAAGCGGCCCTACACAGTATCGTACGAAGCTATACGCGTGAAGCGGGTGTGCGTAACCTTGAGCGTGAAGTCAATAAAATCTGCCGCAAAGTAGTACGCGGTTCGGTTGAGACTCATGGCGCGCGCGCTCCGAAAAAAGCGGAACGTCAGCTAGTGACCGTCGATGACAAGAACATCGATGACTATCTAGGTGTACATCAGTACGACTACGGTCTGGCGGAAGAAGAGCCTGAGATTGGACGTATCACTGGTCTTGCGTGGACACAAGTGGGCGGCGAGCTGCTTACTATTGAAGCGGTCGCTATGAAAGGTAAAGGTGAGCTTAGCTTCACCGGCTCACTTGGCGATGTGATGAAAGAGTCGATTCGTGCGGCGATGAGTGTGGTGCGTGCTCGCGGTGACAGTCTTGGCATTGACTATGAGACAGTCAAAACCACAGATATCCATGTGCACATGCCAGAAGGCGCCACGCCAAAAGACGGTCCTTCTGCTGGTGGTGCATTGACGACTGCACTGGTCTCTGCCTTGACAGGTATTGCCATTCGTCCAGATATCGCCATGACAGGTGAGATCACCTTGCGCGGCAAAATCCTACGTATCGGTGGTCTCAAAGAGAAGCTACTGGCAGCGCATCGCGGCGGTATCAAGCATGTCTTGATTCCAGAAAGTAATGAGCGTGATTTGGCCGATATCCCTGATAATGTCAAAGAAGGCTTGACTATTCAGCCAGTTGCGACGATTGAAGAGATTTTAAAGGTTGCTTTGGTAGATATGCCAAAACCGCTCAAGCCTGCAAAAGTGACGGTTGATAAAACGGCAGGCAAAGCGCTACACAACTAATTGAGTATTCGTTAGTCAATGCTTAAAACATAAAAGCCGCTCATCACTATGATGGGCGGCTTTTTTTTGGCAATAATAAACAACAATCTCTCTAGAATCTTGTGATATATTTTAGACAAATGTTTATTTATTGGAAAGTTATAATGTCAAATAATTTACAGATGCCTTTAGCGATAATAAGCGCCTTATTACCTCTCGCCCTACTAGGTTGCCAAACAAACAACCTCAATCATTCAGCGCAAACCAGTACCGTCATTGACGATAAAAACTGGTCAGCTGATACGCCAGTACCTAGGCTACTTCAAACGCTCACCAAATATGAATGGCAATTGACTCGCGTCAGTAATGACGATGAAAAAATCAGCCCTTTTAATTATAAGGCACCATTGGTCATGAATGTGCGTCCCGATACTTTGTTATTCCAAGAAGGCTGTCACCGCTATAAAGGTAATTTTAAGGCTTTGCGCCCACTACCTTATCCTTACTCGCTGCCTGATATGTCAGATATGTCTGATAATTGTGAGGTAGCGACGACCAGCTCAGGTAAAAGCAACTCAAATAAAGGCGAGGTTCAGCAAGCTTTAGATATCGTATTTGCGCGCTATTCGAATTCTTACTTTAGATTTGACCCTATATTACCAAACGATCCGCTTTTCTCTAAAAAAGTATCGAAACAAATGAGGTTGACTACAGATAAAGGCAAAGTATTTATTTTTTCTGGTAGAGCAAAACCTATTAAACAGACCTCAGGATTAGCTATCACTAATGAGTTATTAGAGCGCTATGACTGGCACCTTATACGCGCAACTGATAATGCCAATACTTTGATTCATGAGCTTAATAATCCCAATGTACCTATCACCGCAAGCTTTCGGCTTGATACTCATGACCAAGGTGTTAGCTTTTTAACTGGATGTAATGGCGTTGGTGGGTCTTATTCTCTATCGACTAACCATATATTGCTAATCGGTGCATCACCATCAACATTGATGGGATGTGGTGAGTTGGTGAATGGTATTGAGGACTACCTTGATCGTATTATGCATAACAGCACTAGCCACCTAACCTTGACTCATACCGATAATAACCCGATAGCTAATTCTGTTAATGAGATAAAATCTAGCTACTTACTCACCCAAACCCTAGATTCTAGCGAAACCTTAATTTGGAAAAATGAGCCAAAGAAAATCCCTTAATACATTTTCAATCCTATACGTTACTTACATTTATTAACCGATTGTTGCGCATTTAATGAATAACTATAGGGTTTGCTTGGCTATACTGACGATGACGTTAACGAATATCGATACGCGCTCTAACAGAACAATAAATACAGATATTTGTGACTTTAACCACGTTCTAAATAATGAATAAAATAACTGGAGATAATAATGAATAAGACAATGCTTGCAAGTGCCCTACTATGCGGATCAGCGTTAGCCATGACTGGTTGCCAAACGGTCGAAGGTCAAATGCAAACAGGCAATCCTGTCAATCAGCCAGCACTAAAATCTACCATCAAAGCGGTGAGCGGTGATAAGAACGAAGTCGGACAGATGTTCCTGCGTCCTGTCGATGGCGGTGTACAAGTCTACGGTAAGCTCATGAATCTACAGCCGGGCCAAACGGTTGCACTACATATTCATGAGACAGGTAGCTGTGCTGATATGGGTAAAGCGGCAGGCGGTCACTTCAATCCTGACAACAAACCACATTCTAATCCCGATGACATGAATGGTCATGCAGGTGACCTACCTAACCTGACAGCAAACGAAGATGGTGTCGCTACTATCAATTATGTAAACAAAAAAATCACTGCTGATGAAGCCGGTAAGTATAGTGTGAATCGCCTAGCCTTTATCGTCCATGCAGGCGCAGATGATTATACTAGCCAGCCTTCAGGCGCATCAGGCGATCGCGTTGCTTGTGGTATTATCGAAATGAACTAATACTATATATATTAGCCATAAAAAACCTCTTAACTATTGTATATGGTTAAGAGGTTTTTTTATGACCGGTAGAAAAGTGGTTACTCTTCTACCCACTCGCCTTTACGCCAGTACACACCCCAACGGGTGGCCTTGCCGTTTTTCTCAGAGCCGATATACTGCTCTTTTTTCTTACGTGACCAGCGCAAGATGGTTGGGTTACCCTCAGGATCTTCATCTGGTCCCTCAAACAGATATTGGAACTTGTCTTCCATTTTATCTTTTATTTCACGTAGCTCAGCGAGCTTGGGCGCACGAGTCTCACGCACCTTTGGAAATTTAGAAGCCGCTAAGAACATGCCAGCCGCCCCTTCACGCAAAATGAAGTAATCATCATGCTTGGTCGATTTTAGCTCTGGCAGATGTATGGGATCCATACGCGGCGGTGCAGCTTCACCGGTTTTTAGCACTTTACGGGTGTTGTCACACTGCTGACAGGCAAAGTAAGGACCAAAGCGTCCGGTCTTTAGCTCCATTTGTCCATCGCACTTATCACAATCAATGGTTGGCGCATCTGAGCCTGGTACTTCAAACTTACCTTCTTCTAGAATATAACCGTCACAATCAGGGTTATTACCGCAGATGTGTAGCTTGAGACCACCATCGACGATATAACCATTCATGGCGGTGCCGCATTTCGGGCAGCGTTTTTTCTCCATCAAATCTTTGACTTCTGCCGCTTCGTCATCACCTTCTGCATCATCTAAGTTGGCAAACGCTTCGACTGGCATTAGATTTTTGGTGCCTTTACAGCGCTCTTTCGGCGGCAAGTTATAGCCAGTACACCCTAAGAATACACCTGTTGAGCCTGTACGCAGCTGCATCGGACGATCACAAATATCGCAATGCACATCTGGCACATCGGTTGGATCATTCGGACGCATACCATCTTTGCCTTTGGCATGCTCAAGGGTGGTTTTGAACTCACCATAGAAATTATCGAGCACGTCTTTCCAGTCTTGCTCACCCTCTGCCACGTGATCGAGTTTGTCTTCAAGCGCAGCAGTAAAGGTGTAATCCATCAAGTCTGGGAAGCTAGCCGTCAATCTATCGGTGACAATATCGCCCATTTTTTCGGCAAATAGTCGCTTGTTCTCAAGCTTCACATAACCGCGATCTTGAATGGTCGAGATAATTGACGCATAAGTCGATGGACGACCGATACCTTTTTTCTCAAGCTCTTTTACTAGGCTTGCTTCAGTATAGCGAGGCGCAGGCTTGGTAAAATGCTGACTTGGATCAAGCTTGTCTAAGTTTAATTTGTCGCCTTTTTTGACATCAGGGAGTAAGGTATCATCGGTCTTGGCTGGTGGCATGACTTTTGTATAGCCATCAAACACCATGGTGCGACCGCGCGCTTTTAACTCGATATCGCTTGCACCGACAAACAGGTTCACTGATAGATATTTGGCAGGCAACATCTGACACGCCACAAACTGACGCCAGATCAGCTCGTATAAACGAATAGCATCACGCTCAACACCTTTGAGCTGCGTTGATTTCATGTTGACATTAGAAGGACGAATCGCTTCATGCGCTTCTTGAGCACCTTGCTTATTGCCATAGAAATTTGGCTTTTCTGGCACGTATTTTACGCCATAGTTGTCTTCGATATGACCACGGACAGCCGCGAGCGCATCACCAGACAAGAACGTCGAATCGGTACGCATATAAGTGATGTGACCCGCTTCATACAGACGCTGCGCCAAAATCATGGTCTTTTTAACAGAAAATCCCAAACGTGTACTGGCGGCTTGCTGCAAAGTTGAAGTAATAAAAGGCGCGCTTGGACGCGACTGCGTTGGCTTTTCTTCACGCTCTTTAACGATAAAGTCACTCGCTTTGAGTATCTCTAAGACTTTATCGGTCTGCTCTTTATTGCCAAGCTTTAGCGTTTTACCGCCTTGTTTGGTCGCCTCTAAACGGATACCGATTTGCTCCGCATCTGAAGTTTTTTTGGCTTTACCATTAGCAATGTGCGTGTCTGCATGGATTTGCCAGTATTCTTCTGGAATGAACGCGCGAATTTCATGCTCACGCTCAACAACCAGACGCATGGCGACTGACTGTACGCGGCCTGCTGATAGTCCGCGAGCAATCTTTTGCCATAATAGTGGCGATACCATAAAGCCAACGACACGGTCCAAAAACCGACGAGCTTGCTGCGCGTTCACGCGGTCAATGTCTAATTTTGAAGGCTGCTTAAAGGCGCTTTGAATGGCTGATTTGGTAATCTCGTTAAAGACCACACGTTGATACTTGCTATCAGGCCCACCGATAACTTCTTTTAGATGCCAAGCGATCGCTTCCCCTTCTCTATCCATATCCGTTGCCAGATAGATTTTGTCAGCGTCTTTGGCCAGTGCTTTGAGCTCTTTGATGACCTTGGTTTTGTTTGGCAGTACTTCATAGACGGCCGCCCAATCATGCTCTGGATCTACGCCCATACGGCGCACCAGTGCTTGCTGTGCTTTTTCTTCTTTGGTCAGACTGTCATCTTTTTTAGCGGTCGTTGTCTTCTTTGCACTTTTGCTCGCACTGACCGGCAAATCACGGACGTGGCCGATACTTGAGCGTACAATAAAGTCATCGCCAAGATATTTATTAATCGTTTTTGCCTTGGCTGGTGATTCTACAATCACCAAAGACTTGCCCTTTGGGCTGTCAGCAGCTGATGCTGCGGCTTTTTTGGTTGTGGTTTTTGCCATATTCGACGACACCATAATATAGGTAAATTAAAAAATATAAGTAAACTAAAGGAGAAATTACAGTCAGCAGTAAAGTGATTTATAGTAATAATGGCTGCTGATAAAAAAGGTTATAAAACAAATTATAACCATAAAATAAAGATATAGTTATAAAGACGTTACACTGCTAAGCGTTAAACTGTCAACTTTAAATAAATTGAATATGAAAAACTACTTGCATATCGCCCTTTAATGGAGACAAAAAAGCGCTTTACTAGCCTTTCACATCTTTTTGCATTTGTATCGCCCACTTCTCAAGGTTTGTTTTGAGCACTAACAGATCTGCCTCAATCCGTTGCTGATGATACGTGGGATTAGAGTTTGGGCGCACGTAAGCAATGTCTTCCCAATAGATGATAATGCTATTTGCCTTGGTCATCAGCCCTTTAACAAACGGCTCAATGCTCACTGGTAGCTCTAATGGCGCTTTGTCCAAGCTAAAATCGGTTTTTTTCACCGTCACATTATTGCTGCTTTGCGTAGAGCGAATGGCACTTGGAATATGGAGTGTTTTCGCATCATCGCTGGTATCAACAAAACTGCTATCTGGTCGCCATTGTCCATCGATCACTTGATAGCGTGTGTGCGGCAGTTTGGTCTCTTCTAATATCAGACAATACTGTCCAAGCATACCGCGGCCATATTCATTATCACGACCTTTGATCCAATCAGGGCAAGCAACGAGCTTTGGATTAAGCTGCAAACGGCGTGCGGTCATACGCAGCTTGTCTAAACGCTGATCGATACCATTCGGTTTGAGCGCCATCATACTCCCTAAGACGAATAGTACAATGATAACGCCAATCAATGTTCCCATGATGCTCTGGCCTTTTAACTAAATAAAAATGATGCTAAACAATATTAATATAACTGCCACGGCTGATAACCGCTGTCTACGCTAACAGTAAAAATAACGGCTTTATAAATAACTATCCTATAAATCGTTAACGTGAACTGGCTGCTACTCACATGACAGATAACGATATAGCAAGACTTATAATGAGCTCGAACCCGCAAAAATCAAGCACTGCCACTCAACTACTATTCAAAAACTGGCAGTATGGCTCACTCTTTATTTGTCAGTTATACTGTTAAATCAGACATTTAGCGTGCCTAATCATCAGTAGCATAGCCACATACAAAAACCAGATACAAAAAGTGGTCGGCGTAAAAAAGTGCTATGATAAACCATAATTTTAAACGCGCGCAGGTTTATTATGAATTATCTTATTAAGTCAAACTCATCAAGCGCTTATATCGCTAGCAAGCTGACAGGTAAACTCCTGAGCAACACTGGCATAAGCTTATCATTACTTGGCGCAATCGTGCTAACAGTGTCAGGCTGTGCCACCACCCAAAGCCTGACCCCGCAGCAATGTCAAAGCAGTAACTGGCAAGAAGTCGGTTATGCCGATGGTCTACAAGGTCGTTCAGGGGCTTACTTTGGGCACTATACCAACAGCTGCGCCAGTGTCGGCGGCGCCAGTCCTAACCGCATACAGTGGGAGCAAGGACGACAGCAAGGTCTCAAAAACTACTGTACCGAGCTGAATGCTTATAAGCTCGGTCGCGAAGGCTATGACTGGCAGCCAGTCTGTCCATTAGAAGGTATTGAGAAATTAGAAGAAGCTTACTCTCAAGGACGCTACTACTATATCCGTCAGCGCGATCTGGATTACTTGCGCTCGCCTTATCCGTTTGGTTACGGACATCTGGGCTTTGGCTACCGTCCATTTGGGTATGGCTGGTAAAAAGAAAACCTCAGTGATGACTTAATTTGAGGTTTAAGTCGTCACTGAGGTCGGAGAAAAGCTTATTATTTTAATCGTTCTTATTATTGTTATGGCGCTCGTGCTATTCATTGGCTTATTGATTTATATCGCCAATTTTTTGCTGTAACGGACGTTGCATTTCGCTACTTATTACTATCGTTTATCGCTGCTATTATTCATTGACAAAGGCAATCTTGGTGAGTCCTGCTTGACTGGCAGCCGCCAAGACCTGAGCGACCGTATCATACTTACCTTCTTTATCGGCGCGCAGTTGCACTGAAGGATCTTTGCCGGTTGCGCCTTGCTCTTGCAGACGCGCCTCTAGCGCTTCCATGCTGATGGGATCGCTGTCCCAAAATATACCCGCGTCTTTATCAATACTGATTTGAATGGCTTCTGGCGGCGTTTGATTGACCTCAGCATTAGTCTTTGGCAAGTCTAAAGGAACCGTCGGATTCAGCACGGTCGCTGTCAATAAAAAGATAATCATCAATACCAGCATGATATCGATAAGCGGAATGAGGTTCATCTCATTCATACCTTGAATGTCATCATCACCCAGTTGAAATGCCATAATTATTCTCAATACTTGTGTTTGTTGTCATGCCGCCAAGAGGTGCTTTTTTATTCTGCCACAGAGCTGCTGTAGTGGCGCGCTTGCTGCGTGTCTACTGCTGCATCGATAGTATTTGAGCGATTGCCTTTAACCGCCTGCACCGATGTTGCGCCCGCATTCGGGCTAGTAGACGATGGCACAGGCTCAGCAGACCCGGACAACAGATCATGTGCTCTATCATTGGCTTGATACATCACACGGCGATTGATACGTACTGCTAGGTTGTAAAACACCACAGCTGGAATAGCCACAGCGATACCAAGACCCGTCATAATTAGTGCCTCACCAACGGGGCCTGCCACTTGTCCCAATCCTGCCTGTCCACTCATACCAATATTATGCAGCGCGTGGAAAATGCCCCACACTGTGCCAAATAAGCCGATAAATGGCGCGATCGCTGCCGTCGTTCCAAGAATAGGTAAGCCGCGCTCGCTCGCAAAACGATATCGTCCTATGTGCTTGAGTAACGTCTGTTCAGTGACCAAACGACGAGCGGCAGCATCGGAGCCGACCAAATCGGCCTGCTTTGCTTTTAGTTGTTGACTCAAGTCATCTGCCACACTGGTCGCCAGTTTGCGACTTTGCAATACGCGGACGATACCTGTCACCCAAGAGAGAATAGATAACGCAAGTAACGAAAAGAATAACGTCTTTGTCACCATGTCGCTGATCTGCCAATATTGCATAAAGTCCATATCAGACTCCTTAATGTTTTATGCCATCACATGCTACTAAAATGAGTATCATGCCTTGTCTTATTATGAAAGATTATCAATAAATACGTTGTTATAAAATACAAATACTTAAGGAACCGCATAGCTGATCGGCAAGGTCACATTGCCCACTACTGGTGCGCCATTCTTGGTAAAGGGTTTGAACTTGCCAGAGCGTACTTGACGCTGGGCTTCTTTATCCAGCAAAGTATTGCCTGAAGACTGCGCCACTCGCACGCTATCGATACCACCTTGTTTATTGACACGCAATACCAATACCACGTTGAGCGTATCACCTGAACGCGCTCTGCGTGCCGCACGATCAGGAAAGCTAAAGTTTGGCGCAGAGGCCCAATTGGCAGCGCTCGCAGTAAAGCTCACAGGCTCATTACTCTGTGCTCGAGCAGCAGCTTCCGCAGCTGCCTCAGCTGCTTCTCTAGCGGCTTGTGCTTGGGCGGCGGCTTCTGCTTCTCTAGCAGCTTTTGCTTGTGCCGCAGCCTTAGCATCCGCGACTCTTTTAGCTTCTTGCGCTGCTCTGTCTTGTGCTTCTTGAGCGGCTTTTTTGGCTCGAGCAGCAGCCTCTTTGCGCTGTTCATCAGCAGCCGATGTATCGACTATCGGTTCTGGGCTGATCTTTTTGGGTGCTGCTTCTTTTGGTACAGGCTTTTGACTACTCTCAGTAGATGTTTTTTCGGTTGCGATGATTGGCGGTGTTTCAGATACTTTTTTCACCACAGGCTTCGCTGGTTCTATAGGTGTCTCGACACGCTTCTTAGGCGGTGGCTCTGCTTTTGGCTTTTGTACAGGCTTAGGTTGCACTTCTTTTTTGACCGTGACCTTTTTGACCTGCTGCACAGGTTCTTTCGTTTCTGCTATAGGCGCTGCGCTTTTAGTCGGTAGCGTAACGAACTCTATTTCGATCGGCGGTATGTCTTGTTTTGGCTCAGGCTGTAATTTGGGCGCTTTTATGCTCACCAATGCGACTGCTGTTAGCAAATGCAGCCCTACCACTATTAAAATGGAGAGTAGGATCGATCTGATTGGTGGGGCCTCTAAATCCGTTGAACTCATAACAGCCTAATATTTATTGTCCGGGATGGAATGGCGTAGATAATAATGCAAACGATAATTATTATCAATAATAATTTACAATATTTCTTTGCTTGCAAGCTTTTTTAAGTCTCTTTTGCTTAGCTTATTTGATCAATCCATACCTCTATTTCAATATGTGTGACTCACCTATTACCTATCTTTAGGAGAAAACACTAACTATTTAGTGATACGAATACTGACTCATCCTGTAGACAATTATTTATAGATAGCTATCCATTGCTAATAAAAACCATTATCATTTATATTGATAATGAGTCTCAACTACTTTATCATAGCGACTGTTTGGTTTTCCGTATCATGATCAAAAACTGATGCGCATAAAAATATCCAAACCATAAAACGCTCAACTCAAAAGAATAAGGCTAGAGAGTAAAACTGACAGGCGCTCTATCGGCACGCCTTTGATATGAGCATTACTCTGCTCAGTTGCTCTCATCATTTTCTATTTTTATTGTGCTACCTGTGCAGTTGTCTTATTAACAGACTGCTTAAACATCCTGATATACCGAGTCCCTTATGTCTACTACCCCATTATCACACCGTCGTACTAATCCTATTTTTAAACGTCCATTATTGATGATGACAGCTTTAATCGCTGCTATCAGTGTGACAGGTTGTAGCTCACCTGAGTCTGAATCAGCTGATGCTACAGCTACCAATCAAACGGCCAATGAGTCTGCAAACGTTGCCAATAACGATGCCGTATCTGCTGAAAAAATCACGGTGAATACGGTTAAGGGTGATGTTGAATTGGCAATGAGTCCCTCACCGTTGGTGGTTTATGACATGACCTTGATGCAAGACTTGGCAGCGCTAGATGTGGCTGTTGACGGTATGCCAGGCAGTTTGCTGTTAGACAATTTACACTCAAAAACGCAGCCTGAACCAAAAGCGGTCGGCACTGTGTTTGAGCCAGATCTTGAGGCATTGAATGCCATGCAACCACAAGCAATATTGGTGGGCTCACGCATGGCAGAAAAGTATAATGAGCTGTCAAACATCGCGCCGACGTTGGATATGTCTATCGACACGGCTAATATTTATGAGTCGAGTAAGCAGCGTTTGCATGATTTGGGTGCGTTGTTTGGCAAAAGCGATCAGGCCGCTAGATTGCAACAAGACATAGATACGCTTATCGACGAGACAAAGGGTGTCACTAAAGATAAAGGCACTGGTCTGGTCGTTATGGTTAATGGCAATAAAATGTCAGCATATGGCGATAAATCTCGTTACGGGTTTATCCATACAGTGCTAGATGTGCCAATGGCAGATAAGCAAATTGCCGATGCCCCTCATGGACAGCCGGTCTCTTTTGAATATATCCAAAAAGCCAACCCAGACTGGTTGTTTGTTATCGATCGCAGCGCCGCGATTGGTGAAGATGGTATCGGTGCCAAAGCCGTATTGGACAATCCGCTGGTCGCGCAAACCAACGCTTGGAGCAAGCAGCAAGTGGTTTATCTAAGCCCAGACTCTTACCTAGCGTTTGGTGGCTATTACCAATGGATGCAGGATCTCACAACGATTAAAGATGCCTTTGCTAACGCTAAATAACGTCGTTCTCTATACAAACGATTGTTTCACAAGTAGGTAATTATTACCGTTAACCTTGCTCATTTTTAAGCCAGTAGAGATTATGTCGTTATTTTCACACCGTGCTCGTGTTAGGCTCAAACCTAACGCTTCTCTGCCAGTATCAAATTGGCAAGGAAGCGCTAGCCATACTTTAGGCTCGAAATATCGACGTGCTGCCATACCACCGTGGTTAATCAACACCGCAAGCCTCATTATCATGGGGCTTTTGGTGTTATTGAGCTTATCTATTGGTGTGGCTGACTTTTCGTGGTCGGGTATCTTACAAAGTATCATTAGTCATAGTGCAAACTCTGATAGCTCGCTACTACTGGTCAGCCGTATCCCGCGCACCGTTGCGATTATTTTGACGGGCATTGCGATGGCAGTGGCAGGAATGATCATCCAAGTGGTGCTCAAAAATCGCTTTGTAGAGCCGTCCATGGTCGGTGCTACCCAAAGCGCCGCGCTCGGTTTACTAGTGGTCAGTCTGCTATTTCCTGCCAGTGCGCTCATTGTGAAGATGAGCGTAGCGACCATTGCAGCCATGCTGGGTATGATGCTCTTTATGCTGCTGATTCATCGTATTCCGCCGACGGATTTTTTGATGGTTCCGCTGATTGGTATTGTCTTCGGCGGCATTATCGAAGCAGTCACTACCTTTATCGCCTATCAAACTGAGTCGCTACAGATGCTAAGCGTGTGGCAGTTTGGGGATTTCTCAGGCGTATTGGCAGGTCGTTATGAACTGCTGTGGCTCACGGGCGCGCTGTGTGTGCTAGCTTATATCATCGCCGATAAGCTAACCATCGTCGGTCTGGGTGACAATATCGCCTTGAACTTGGGTATTAGTAAACGCCAAGTCACATGGATTGGCGTCGGTATGGTGGCCATGATGAGTGCCATTGTGGTCGTGACGGTCGGTATGATTCCTTTTATCGGGCTGGTCGTGCCAAATATTGTGAGCCGTCTAATGGGAGATAAGTTGCGGCGTAGCTTGCCCGCAGTCGCGCTACTTGGCGCTTCAGCCGTATTGCTGTGCGATATTATCGGTCGCTCGATTCGCTATCCATTCGAAGTCCCTGTTGCCACCGTATTTGGCGTGGTCGGTACAGTGCTGTTTTTATGGCTATTATTGCGCGCGCCAGCTGAGCAATAAGACTAAGCAGTAAAGCTGAATAATAAAACAGCAATCTTTAATCGATTAACCACTCACTTACCGTCGTTCATTTTTTGCCTTATTTAGATAAGCTTGGCATCATAGGATTTATTTATGTTCTCATCAACTAAGCTTAGTGCCACAAAGGCTCGTTCTACGGAAACCAACACAGCGATAGATAACTCATCTGCAGCAGATGGTCAGTATTCAGCTGCTGCCCAAGGTCAGTTGGCAAAGCTTTGGGCATGGATAGCTGCGCATCCAAAGTCCATTGCAGCTATTATTCTACTGATCTCGATGACCTTGTTTATGACACTCAATGTCAATGGCTATTGGGACTTTGCGCTACCGCTACGCGGCAAAAAACTGCTGGCACTGATGGTGGTTGGCTATGCGATTGGCGTGTCGACGTTATTGTTTCAAACGTTGACTCACAATCCAATTCTAACGCCCTCCCTACTCGGGTTTGATTCGCTCTATGTTTTGCTACAAAGCTTACTGGTTTTCTTTTTAGGGGCAATTAGCTTTACCAGTCTCGATCCTATTGCCAAGTTCACGCTTGAGATTGTCCTGATGTTTGGGGCATCTTTATTATTGTTTAAGCTATTATTTTCTAAAAGCAGTCAGGATCTGACACGCTTGATATTGGTGGGCGTTATCTTTGGTGTGTTGTTCCGCAGTTTATCAGCACTCATTGCACGGCTGATTAACCCTGATGATTTTGTGGTTGTACAATCTGCTAGCTACGCACAGTTCAATACGGTCAATCCTCAGCTATTAGGCATTAGCCTATTTATCTGTATCATCACTGCGGTGTTTGTCTGGCGCTGGCGCTACCAATGCGATGTGCTGATGCTCGGACAAGCCCAAGCCATTAACCTTGGTATCAATTATCAACGTCTGGCATTTGGCCTATTAACTGTTATCGCAGTGCTAGTCGCCACAGCCACTGCACTGGTCGGTCCAGTGACTTTCTTTGGTCTATTGGTTTGTGCATTGACCAATCGTATCGCTCGACACATGTATCATACTGAGCGGCTGATATTGGTCAGTTTGGTCGCTATGATTTGCTTGGTGTTGGGTCAGACACTCTTTGAGCAAGTGCTAGATATGGCAGGCGTATTGTCCGTTGTGATAGAGCTAGCAGGTGGCCTCGTGTTCTTGGCATTGATATTTATGTCTCAACGCCGTTCGTTATAACTACTTAGCCGACATTGTTTATTTAGCTGATGCTGTTGATAAAGAAAGCCCTAAGACTTTTTAAATAAGACGATTATGATTAAACTGAATAATATCTCTCACCATATTGGCAAACAAAAAATCTTGCATGACATTACGTTATCCCTACCAACGGCGCAGGTCATTGCTTTGATTGGGCCTAACGGCGCTGGAAAATCGACGTTGTTTTCTGTCATGGCTCGCTTGCAACCGTTACAGGATGGGCAAGTGAGCTTTGCTGTAGATAATGAGGAACGTGATATTGTCAGCTGTCAGGCGCGCACACTGGCCAAGACGGTCGCGATGCTTGGGCAAGACAACCATGTACAAGGACGACTGCGCGTGCATGAGCTGCTGATGTTTGGTCGTTACCCTTATCATCAAGGACAACCAACCGTAGGCGATCAGCAAAAAGTACAAGAAATCCTCGAACGCTTTGAGCTGGAGCCACTTGCCGAGCGTTTCTTGTCAACGCTATCAGGTGGACAGCGTCAGCGCGTGCTGATTGCGATGATTGTCTGCCAAGATACGCCCTATCTATTGCTCGATGAGCCACTCAACAACCTAGATATGTATCATGCTGGTCGACTCATGCGTGAGCTACGTACGCTTAGCCACAGCCAGCAAAAAACCGTGGTGATCGTCCTACATGATATCAATCAAGCAGCACAATTTGCCGATACGGTCGTTACAATGAAAGCAGGAGAAGTGATGGCTGTTGGTCGCCCTGCTGATGTTATTACTCAAGAGACAATGAAAGATTTATACAATGTCGACGTCACTGTGCTCAATCATCAGGGTCGTCCTGTGATTGTGGATACGGTGTAAAACCCCACTTTTTCTTATGTAAAAAAGCTCAATATAATGCTAGTACATTGGTACTAGCACTATATTGAGCACATCAATTTTATGTTTTAATATCTATTTGAGCTTTTGCAATGCCTTTAAACGCTGTTGTCGGCCTTTCCACCATAGATACACACCTGTCCCTGATAGCACCGCAACTGCCAGTCCAATCATTGCCAAAAATGCTTGATACAGTCGATGGCTCCAACCTTGACCGATATGTCCCATATGAAGCGTTGACAGCCATTGGTCTACTTTGTTACCAAAACCGCTTTGATAACCAAAACTAACGCGCGCAACCTCTCCTGTGGCAGCATCAACCGTAATGGATGACGCACCGCTGTGTGTACCAATATCTCTATCTGTTTTGAAACGCATTTGCCATTGCTCGTCCTCTGCAACCCAGCGGATACCCAATAACTGCTGTACAGCCGTGCCATTCTGCCGCGCCGCAATATCGGCTTGGGCACTCAGATAGGCAATGCTGTTGCTCTTATTGACTGCTTGAGCAATGGCATCCGCTGTATTGCGGCTATCGTTAACAGTCGTATTTGAGTTTATAGACTTATCTGCCCTACCCTGATTTTCTACTGTTTTATTCGGTTCAGGCTTGGTTGGCGGTCGCCCTCTTTCTCTTGGCGTCAGTCCGACCACTGCCTGCATCACAGGCTGATAAACGGGTTTTAGATTAAACCCAACGCTCGACCAAGCGATGACAAATAGCATAACCCATAGCCACAGACCAAAAGCATGATGCAAATCATAGTTAAGCTTAAAGGTATTGGTTTTGCGGCGAATTTTCCATGCAGGTAGCCAGCGCTTAAACAGCGAGGCGCGTTTTTTGATAGAGACTTGTTTTGACTGACTCGATTTGACTGCTCGAGGAAAGGTCAAATAAAAGCCAATAAAACAATTAATCGTCCAAACTAGCGAGACAATGCCCAAGACCCATTTACCAATATCACCAAGCAATAAGTCACGGTGCAGCCAAAATACCTTCCACATGGTATTATGCCATGCCCAAGTATCTTTATTCCGTGTTCCAATGACTGCGCCAGTATAAGGGTTGACATAAACCTCATTAAAAGCAGGCTCAGGCGTGGTAGGCTTGCCGCTGCGCCATCTATCTACCGAAAACACCGCTGACTTGCCCGCCTCAATGGTCGTCGGCAAACTTGAAAAACCATACTGCGGATAGGTACGGATCACACTATCATGCAGCGCAGCGACAGACTGTATCGGCGTGTTTTGTGCCTCGACACGCGCCAGTTTATGGTTAAACAAGTCATCTAACTCATGATGAAAAGCGAGCAGCGCACCCGTGAGACTGGCAATGATTAAAAAGGCTGCCATAGCAAGCCCAGTATAACGGTGAATCCACAAGCAGGCTTGACGAGGATTGAATGTAATCATTGGTCTTGGTTCTTTATTATATGTTGTTTGGGTAGGTATTTATCCGTTAGCGTCATTGCTGCTATAGCCAATCCAAAAGCCAGTAGGCAATAAAAAGCCAGCTCCCATGTACAGACAGCTGACTCTATAAGTACGATTAGACTCAAACCAGATAAGCTATATTAGAACTGATATGTTAAAGACGTTTTGATATTACGTCCCATTTCAAAATCAGTATAGGCATCATCGATAGAGTTGCGCGATGCATGACTTGCATAAGTCTCATCAAAGATATTGTAGACACCTAGCGTGGCTTTTAGACCTTCGATTTGAGTTGGCGCATAAGTCATAAAGATATCATGCACGTCATAGCCTGGTTTTTCGTTGTCATCACCGGCGGTATTTGGTGTCACATCGGCGACATAAGTACTGCGCCAGCCAAGCTCGGTGGTGCTGGTTGGAGCGTAACCAAGATTGACCATGTACTTGTCACCAGACTCTGAGCCACTGCCGCTGACAGAAGAGATATTGTAACCCGTATCTTCGCCTTTGCTACGTGCACGAGCATAGCTTAGACCCATGTTGAAATTATCTGCGCGATAATCAGCTGATAACTCTACGCCTTTGATCTTAAAATCTTCGTCATTATTAATGACACCTTGGCAGGCTTCAGGGGCAGCACTTGTACCTAGTTGCCCAGTGGTACAATTCATACCAGTTCTACTGCCACCTGCACGTACGAACTCAATATAGTTTTCGATATTGGTTTCAAAGTACTTAGCGCTCAGCTTTAAAGAGTCATCAGCCATGGTCAAACCACGCAGCGTTGTCGCAATACCGACTTCTGCATTGTCACCTTCTTCTGCTTTTAGGTCATTGTTCACATAGGTATCAACACCGTCGGAATTAAAGATCGCTTGGCTAAGATCTGGACCATTAAATAACTGAGTATAGCTTGCAAATAGCTGGGTACGCGGTGCAATCTCATAACTGGCAGCCAATGCGCCAACGACATTGTCATAAGTCTTGCCAGCCGATACATACTCTGGTGACTCATAACGGTCATAACGGACGCCTGGCGTTAAACTAAGCTTACCCATCTGCCATTGGTCTTCTAGATACACTGAGGTATTGGTTGCCTCATCAGTGCTCGCCTTGCCGAAATTGCGTGCCATCTCAGATTCTTTTTTGTAATGCTCAACCCCAGCGATGAACTTATGAACCCCTGGTACACCGTTGATAATACTGCTATCAACGATACTGGTGTTCTGTACTTTGCCGCCTGTGGTTTTGACCTCCGCATCAAACTCAAACCCAGGTACGCCGTCAGAGTTACGCAAAATCTGCGTGCTGGTCTGATATACATTGGCGTCTACATCGACCAACTGGTTGGCAGGATTGTAAGCGTAGTCAAGCGCATAGGTATCGCGTTTGACTTCCTGCGGGATGATTGGGTTCCAGCCACCAGCAGGAAAATCTGGACGTAATGGGAACTTGCCTTTGTTTTCGGTACGGCTAAAGCTAGCGCCTACATGATGATCACTACCGACATACGCACCCGCTTTTAATAAGATGTTTTCGCCTTCGCTGTTTTCAGTTTGGATTTTACGGCCTTTACCATCTTCACCAGCGTCCGCATCACGTTTACCATAATAAGCCAGTAAATCAACATTTTCTGTTGGCGCACCATACACAGTAGCTGAGGTTAGCAGTTCATCATTGTTGCTGCCGTAGCCTGCATGCAGCTTAGCACCTATTTTTTGACCAGGCTTAAGTAAATCTGCCGCGTCGACTGTCTCAAAAGCAACCGCACCGCCGATAGCATCATTACCGAGCGTCACTGAGTTATTGCCCACTGACACCTCTGCTTGTTTTAGCAGATCTGGATCAATCGTGACATCACCCATGTGGTAGAACAACGCGCCTTCTTGACGTGCGCCATCAATCGTTACTTTTAGGTTGGTATCATCAAGACCACGTACACGAATACGTTGGTTGACCGATGAGGTACCGCCTACGCTTACCCCCGGTACGACGTCCAGAAAATCGCTCAGATGGCTTGCTTGAGCTGCTGGCGTATAGTCATCTATATAGACAGAGTCTTCTTGTACACTATCGCGGACAGAGCTATTTGCTGTCACGGTAATCGTTTGCAACGTCGTATTTGGCATATCTGCTGCCGTTGCAGCACTGGCCGCTTGTGCACACAATACCGCTGCTACACCCATAGATAGCACAGTCAATCTGCTAGATAACTTTACTTCGCGCATAACACATTTACTCACTTTTACTGTCAAAAATTAGAATTATTTGTAAAACCTGTCATAGAATAGTCCTGAAAATAGCGCCTATCAGAAGATTCAACACCTTAAAAACACTCAATCATATCGTGCAAATAACACTATTAATGCTAATGATAATGATTAGCGTTTAAATAAAGAGAGGCATAATAACTAAGTATTAACAATTTGGCAATAATTAATATCATACATTCTCAATTCTAGTACTTAGTACGCCAAGTGGACGTAGCAATACAACGCAGCAACGCTTGGTATTAACTATAAACATACCCCACTCTCAACTTGAAATAAGC
>NZ_LNDJ01000052.1 GCF_001444505.1 Psychrobacter piscatorii
GTGTCTTAAGTTTGGGAGGGTTACCGTTGTAGCTATCAGTTATTAATTTACTCTCTGTAAAACACTCTAAATATCTTTCCATATCTAAGAGTTTTTATTCACTTCAAAATATTGGAATCAATAAAAAAGCGACCTATGATAGGCCGCTTTTTATTATCTACAGGAGATACAAATCGATTATTTACCCTGATAAGAAAGCTTTAAACCAGCAATATAACCATCATTATCTTGGAAATCACCAACGATTTTTCCACTAGGTAGACGACCTTTTGCATCACCGAACCATAAGTATTTACCACCAGCAGACACTGCCCAGTTTTCCGTCACATTGTATTTGGCACCAAGACCGACGCTGTAATAGCCATCGATAGGACCTAACGACGTTGTTGGATCACCGGCACCACTATCCCAACCCACAGTACCACTGATAGCAAGTGCTGGTGCAACACGCTTGGCAAGACCAAGCTCCACTTGCCATTGGTCATCATCGTATTCAACCAAGTCCAAACCATCAGGACCATAACTTATTTTACTAGTGTCGTTATAAAGTGGTGGTGTGATGACAAAATCGCTCCATGGTACCCAACGCACTTTTGCCGTTGCTAGAGTTGTAGGATTAATACCAGTCTGGAAATCAAAATTGACTGATTTAGGCGTGGTAATTTCGTATGTACTGTCTCTATTTGCTGCTGCTGCTGCTTGTTCTGGAGTAGCTCCTGCTGCTATAGCTCTAATTGCTACTAAAGGATAGGACTCGGATATTTCTATATCATGGTCAATCTCAGAACGATAAGTCAACGCTGCTTTTAGAGCAATTTCAGGCTTGCTATAGGCAATACCTGCGATATAACCATAATCCATATCAGGATTGCTGTTTGACGTATAGCCAGTAGCAGGTCCATAAGCTAAGCCACGCAGTTTGGTTTCAGATTGGATACGCTGAGCAACTGGACCACCATAAATTTGGAAGTTCTTATTCGCGCCGAATTTCATTCCAAGAATACCAGTCAAACTTTGGCTACGGACTTCTACATTAGTATTTTCGCCTGCATTACCTGCTTCAGCTCGTGCTATCGCTACTGCAGTACTAAGTGATGTAGCACCAGCTTTAGCATCAGCTCTTATATTATCTGGTAATGCAGTATTATTGGCAGCATCTGTCAATCTAACGATTTCATCACCTATGGTTGCACCATTGAATCTACCGTTAGTTAATTGCTGAATAGATGCGTTCAAGTCACCTTTAGAAACAAAATTGCTATCGCCAGTATATTCAGCGGCAGCACCAAAGGGCTCGTCATATAGCACACCCACACTGAACGTGTCGTTGATATCAGCTTTTACGCCATAGCGAAAGAAGTCATAAGATTCAGCAATATCACCCGTTTTATCACCACGCTCATAGTCATTTTGAGAAGGATTATTGTTAGCACTATCGTAGCCGCTTACATCAGCGTCAATATAAGTATAGACCGCTTCAGCGTAAGTGCCATCTTGAAAAAAAGCAGTGACATCTTGACCTGAACGATCAAGACCAGCAGCGTTGGTTACGCTAGCAACAGAGAGAGTAGCAATAGCTACTGCGAGGGTTTTCAAATGAAAGGTAGTGCGCATTGTGTATCTCCAACGGTCCTTGTTGTATTAATACTTTAATAACCATTATGTAGCATTGCTATGCTTAATACTGGTATTACTAAAGTTTAGTCCTAAGTTGAATACTAATGTCTTTTTGACACTAAAACAACATTTAAAGTGCTTTATTTCTCAATTATGACTGAACAGTACATATAAGATATAAATAAAATGCTGTGGTTTACTTTTTATCCTTAGTGTGATTTTTACGGTGAGGTCTATAGTCATAAAATAAATATTTTTACCTATAGTCTGTTAAATGTGATTTCTAAAAACACATAATAAAAAAGCGACCCTTAAAGGATCGCTTTTTTATATTAGTAGCAAACAGTATCACATAATTTATTTGTGATTTACTGAGCTTGGTAAGATACCTTTACACCCAATACAAAACCATCGTTACTTTCGAAATCACTAACGATCGTCTTAGTTGGGATTTGACCTTTGGCATCACCGAACCATAAGTATTTACCACCAGCAGATATCGCCCAGTTTTCGGTCACATTATATTTCGCGCCAAGACCAGCGCTATAATAGCCTTCGATAGGACCTAATGAGGTGACTGGGTTACCTGCACCACTGTCCCAACCAACAGTACCACTGATAGCAAGTGCTGGCGCGACACGCTTAGCCAATCCTAGCTCTACTTGCCATTGGTCGTCATCATAGCTAACTAACGCTAACCCCTTATCATCCTGAGTCGAAATCTTGCTAACATCGTTATATAGTGATGGTACGATAGCAAAATCACTCCATGGTACCCAACGTACTTTTGCAGTCGCTAGGGTTGTAGGGTTGATGCCAGTTTGAAAATCAAAGTTCACTGATTCAGGCGTAGTTATTTCAATGCTATCAACTCTGTTTGTTGACAGGCCAAGTGCAGAAACCACAGGAGCTGGTATAAGACCAGAACCTACAACAGGATAAATTTCAGATGCTTGAGCGTTATGTTCGATTTCCGATCGGTATGTTAATGATGCTTTTAACGCAATTTCAGGCTTGCTATAAGCTACGCCTGCGATATAACCGTAATCTTGATCAGCATTAATATTCGTAGTGTAACCGTTCGCAGCTTCATAAGCAGGACCGCGTAGCTTTACATCTGCCTTTACGCGCTGAGCAACTGGGCCACCGTATACTTGGAAGTTTTTATTTTGACCAAACTTCGCACCAAGGATACCAGTAATACTCTCTGTACGTACTTCTACGTTAGTACCCTCACCGTTTGCATTTACAAAGTTATTATCACCAGTATAGTCAGCGGCTGCGCCAAAAGGCTCATCATATAAGACGCCAACACTAAACGTGTCGTTAATGTCTGTTTTTACGCCATAACGGAAAAAGTCATAAGACTCTGCGATATCATCAATCTTATTACCTGAAGTATCTTTACCCGTCACGTCCGCATCGATATAGGTATAGACAGCTTCAGCATAAGTGCCATCTTGTAAGAATGCGGTGACATCTTGACCTGAGCGATCAAGACCAGCAGCACTAGCAGCGCTAGCGACAGATAGAGCAGCAACAGCTACTGCAAGAGTTTTTAAGTGAAAGGTGGCGCGCATTTTACATCTCCAAACATCCGCATTGTTTTACTGCTTTACTTAATTCTCTTAAGTAAGCAGCATCCGAGGTGGAAGATAGTAAAGATTTTTTAACACTAAAACAACTGCCAAAATACATTATTTCCATATTATGACTATTAAGTCACCAAAGGGTACCTTTATCTAAAAATACACATATTGCGACCATTTACTACTGGTTATCTTACTTGCTATTATTTTTTAATAATGTGGTGGTCTATCCGCCATCACATCAAATGGGGCAATACCACTCTCTGGGTCTTGATTTTCTATTTGCTTATAAATCAGTTGTAGCTGACGCTGTAATGTCTGAATATCTTTATCTTGACGTGCAATCACCTCATCAAGTCTCTCTACTGTAATCTCAAGGTGCGCTACATTCATTTGCAGATCAATTACTTGGGTTTGCAAGTCGTCTTGTATGCTCGCAGCAGCATCTTTGTTATTAGATTGATTCATATTTTTCTCTAAAGTATCGTAAATATAAGGTGGGAAGGTTTAGCAAGTAAAATAGGTAGCAAAACCTAAGTGGCATCATTAAACCCATCATGCTAATCAAAAAATAGCCACTATGAATAAAAGCTATAAATAGTACTGATAAAACTATTTACTCGCACTACAGTTGCGCGGTGGCATGTTATACTGCTGGCAATTTTGCAACAACCCCTACCTCACTATTATATAAGCTTAAGATACTCTATGGCACTGATTCATTTAAAAGACATTCACTTAGCGTTTGGCGTTGCGCCTGTTCTTGATGGTATTGATTTTTCTATCAATTCAGGCGAGCGTGTGTGTTTGATTGGCCGCAATGGCGAAGGTAAATCCACTTTATTCAAACTGATTAATGGCTCATTGCAGCCTGACAGTGGCGAGATTATTACCAACAGCAGCATGCGTGTTGCGATGCTTGAGCAAGACGTCCCCGAGTCGAGCGGACGCATACTCGATATCGTCATGGGCGGTAGCCGCCGCACAGCTGACTTGCTCATTAACTATAACAAGCAAGTCGATATGTGCGCCAATGGCGACATGGACGCTTGCGAGCACATGGCGACCTTGCAGCATGATATCGACGCCGTCCATGGCTGGGACTTAGAACGTGATGCCATGCGTCTGATCACAACGATGGGGCTTGACCCAGAGGACGACCTCTCCTCGCTATCTGGAGGCCGTAAGCGCCGCGTATTACTTGCTCGTGCGCTGGTCACCAAACCTGATGTACTCTTACTTGATGAGCCGACCAACCATCTAGACGTTGATAGTATTGAGTGGTTAGAGCGTTTCTTGCTCGATTGGCAAGGTCTAACTCTACTGTTTGTCACCCACGATAGAGCATTCGTTGATAAGCTTGCGACTCGTATTGTAGAGCTTGACCGTGGTCAATTGACCAGCTATGACGTCACTCAAGGCGCCAAAGGCTACGCTCGTTATCAAGAGCTAAAAGAGCAGCAGCTACTTGCTGAGGAAAAGAACAATGCCAATTTTGATAAAAAACTGGCGCAAGAAGAAGTCTGGATTCGCCAAGGTATCAAAGCTCGCCGTACCCGCAATGAGGGCCGCGTCCGTGAACTAAAAGCATTGCGTGAAGAGCGCCGCGAACGCCGTGAGCAAGTGGGCAATGTAAACATCACGATGGGTCAAGGCGAAAAAAGCGGCAAGCTCGTTTGTAAAGTCAAAAACCTGCACCTTGAATATGAGGGTAATGTACTGGTTGACAACTTTACGACCACTATTATGCGCGGCGACAAAATCGGTATTGTCGGCCCTAACGGTGCTGGTAAAACCACCCTTATCAAAGCCCTACTCGACATGTCTGACGATGAAGTCACTAAAACGGGTAGTGTTGAACTGGGCACCAATCTAAAAATCGCGTTTTTTGACCAGCTACGTGATCAGCTAGATCTTGAAGCCAGCGTCGCGCAAAACGTCTCAGAAGGTTCTGACTTTGTCGAAGTTGGCGGTCGCAAGACACATATCATGAGCTATTTGCAAGACTTCTTATTCGCTCCAGAGCGTGCACGTACCCCTGTCAAAGCACTATCTGGTGGTGAGCGTAACCGTGTATTGCTGGCCAAGCAGTTATTGAAACCTGCTAATATTTTGGTACTCGATGAGCCAACCAACGATTTGGACATGGCGACGCTTGAGCTATTAGAAGAGTCGGTCAGCAGCTTTAACGGTACCATCTTGCTGATCAGTCATGACCGCTCATTTATGGACAATGTGGTCACCTCCACCTGGGTATTTGACACGGATGAAAATGGCAATGGCATCGTCAAAGAGTATGTCGGCGGCTACCAAGAATATCTGGTGCAAAAAACCCGCGAAGAAGAAGCACGTGCGGCAAGAGCACCTGCCAATAATACGGTCAGCAAAAAAGCAGCAAACAAATCTGGCGCAGATATCAAGCCTAAAAAAGCAGCCAAAAAGCTGAATTATAATGAGCAGCGTGAATTGGATAACTTGCCAAAAGAAATCGCCGCACTCGAAGCCGAACAGACTCAGCTACAAGAAAAATTGGCTGATGGCTCTTGGTTTAATACCGACTTTGATGCAGCGACAGCCGCAAGTGAGCGTTTATTGACAATCGAAGATGAAATGATGAGTAAGCTTGAGCGTTGGAGCGAGCTTGAAGGCTAATAATGGCACTTCTCTAGCCACATTTATTAGAATATCGCATATGTACTTTGCATTGCGTATTTCGATAAACAAGTTTCTGATAGTCTGATAAAGCATTATTAATTATTCTGAAAGCATCACCACTTTATTATATAGAGTGGTGATATTCGTTTTATGACGTTTTATCCAGTAGTGAGATGGTGAAAGTTAGTGAACATTTTCGTAATTTCAAGTATCATTCGCTATTGCTGAAAAATCCTTATTAATTATAAGGTCATGACATTTACAATCCCTATAAAAGCAAAGTTGGCGTTAAACATTGATAATCCGACTGTTTTAATATGGTTGTCATATTCAACCCCCTAATATGCCCTATTAAGGTTGCTTTATTTTTAACGCAATAATTTATTTTATCACCGAAATAGCTTAGAATAGTAACAATTAGCAAAATTAGGCACAGCTAAAGTGGCTTGATATTGTATATTTTCTAAGCCACAAACCCAGTGTGGGATAATCCCATTTCATTCACCTGGAGGAAGTATTAATGAGCCAAGCCGAAGGCGTTAATGTACAACGCCGTAGAGTTCTTATTGCCTCAACTGCCGCGATTGGTGCAGCTGGGGTAGCTGCCGTGGCGACACCTTTTGTCCGTTCTTGGTACCCAAGCGCTAAAGCTGAGGCTGCAGGGGCTGCAGTAACCCAAGATATTGGTGCTATCGAAGATGGACAAATGATTGTTGTCAAATACCGTGGCAAACCTATTTATGTCGTTAAACGCACAGAAGACATGGTCGCAGGACTAGAATCAGTTACGCCTTTATTATCTGATCCTGAGTCTGATGCGTCTCTACAGCCAGAATATTGCAAAAACCCTACTCGCTCGATAGAACCAACCATATTGGTTGTGGAAGGCGTTTGTACTCATTTAGGCTGTGCACCAAACTACCGTCCTGATGTGGGCGCGGTGGATTTAGGTGGCAATGATTGGTACGGCGGGTTTTTCTGTCCGTGCCACGGGTCAAAATATGACTTAGCAGGCCGCGTATATAGTGGCGTTCCTGCACCGCTTAATTTACCCGTTCCAGAATATGGTATGGATGGTACCATTTTGACGGTTGGGGAGGCTTAACATGAGTATAGGTAAAAAGTTAATGCATTGGGTGGACGCGCGTTTTCCAGCGACTGAAACCTACGAATACCACATGTCAAAGTACTACGCACCAAAGAACTTCAACTTTTGGTACTTCTTTGGCGTGCTATCAATGATTGTACTGGTCAACCAATTGGTGACTGGTATATGGCTGACCATGATGTACAACCCTAGTGCCGAGGGCGCATTTGCGTCTGTAGAATACATCATGCGTGATGTCAAAGGCGGTTGGCTCATCCGTTATATGCACTCGACTGGCGCCTCAGCGTTCTTTGTCGTGGTGTATTTGCATATGTTTAGAGCACTGCTCTACGGCTCATATCAAAAACCTCGTGAGCTTATTTGGCTCATCGGCATGGGCATCTATTTGGCTCTTATGGCTGAAGGTTTCTTCGGTTACCTACTACCGTGGGGCAACATGTCATTCTGGGGTGCACAGGTTATCTTAAACCTACCTGCAGCGCTGCCGGTAATTGGTGACGGTCTTGCTGAATGGGTACGTGGTGACTATATCATCTCAGGTATCACCCTAAACCGCTTCTTTGCGCTACACGTTGTCGCTATTCCATTGGTCCTTGTGGGCTTGGTCTTCATGCACATTGTCGCATTGCACCATGTAGGTTCTAACAATCCTGATGGTATCGATATTAAGAAGCTAAAAGACAAAAATGGCGTACCATTAGACGGTATCGAATTCCATCCATACTACACTGTGCATGATATGGTGGGTATTGTAGTATTCTTTATCTGTTTCTTTGCAGTGGTATTCTTCTTCCCAGAAGGCGGCGGCTTCTTCCTTGAGCCACCAAACTTTGAGACTGCCAACTCACTGAAAACACCAGCGCATATTGCACCAGTATGGTACTACACACCATTCTACGCTATCTTGCGTGCAGTTCCTGACAAGCTTGGTGGCGTTATCGCCATGGGTGCTGCTATTGCTGTACTGTTCTTGATTCCATGGCTTGATAGATCGCCTGTACGCTCAATGCGTTACAAAGGTATCTTATCTAAGATTGCATTGACTGTCTTTGCTATTAGCTTTATCGTACTTGGCTATTTAGGTGCGACACCTGCAACGCCAACTGCGACTATTATGGCTCGTGTATTCACGATTCTATATTTCTTGTTCTTCTTACTGATGCCGTTCTATACTGCCATTGAGAAGTGTAAACAGCCACCAGAACGCGTTACCGGAGGTCACTAATGAGCACGCTAATGAAATCCCTAGCTGGTCTAGGCTTAGGCGCGGCATTGACCTTGACTGCTGGTACAGCAATGGCTGAAGGCAGTGGTTGTGGCACGTTTACTAATGCTGAAGGTGTTGATGAGCATTTGGCTTGTAGTACAGCGCCTATTGATTTTACCAATAAGGGCTCACTACAGAACGGCGCGAAAATCTTTATGAACTACTGCGCTGGGTGTCACTCAGCCAAATATGTTCGTCATTCGCGTATTGCACAAGATTTAGAGATACCGCCTGAGTTGGTTGAAAAGTATTTGATGGTTACCACCGATCAAATCGGTGACCATATTACTGCTGAGATCGACCCTGAGATTCAAGCATCTTGGTTTGGCGCAGCGCCTCCTGATTTATCACTTGAGACAAGACTGCGTGGCGATGACTGGGTATATACTTACCTACTATCGTTTTACGAAGATCCAAACCGTCCTTGGGGCGCCAACAATCTAGTGCTCAAAAATGCTGCTATGCCTCACGTTTTGCACAACATGCAAGAAGAGTTGAGCCAAGAAGAGTTTGAATCTGAAGTTGGTGACTTAGTAAACTTTATGGCTTGGATGGGTGAGCCTGCTCGTCACGACCGTCAAGTAATTGGTTTCTTTGTTATTTTATTCTTATTAGTACTACTCATCCCAGTTTACTTGTTGAACAAAGAATTCTGGAAAGATGTCAAATAAGTAATAATTAGCAGACAGTTCTGATAATTAAAAAAGGCACTACTTCGGTAGTGCCTTTTTTTGTGCTTTGACATTAAGCTGAAATACCAGATAAGCCGGAAAATAAGCCACTCAGCGCTAATGTTTACGTACACTACCTTGATAAACGCTGCGAGTTTGTTTACGATGACAACCTTCACTCTTAACATTAGGCTTTCATGATTGATGCGAATGACATTCCAAGTAGTCAGCTAATTTTATATGCTGATGATGGCTACGACAGTCATGTGGTACGCCTATTACTTGAAGAAAAAAAGCTTGCTTACTATTTGTCTCGTCTACATTCTGAGCGCCCTGAAGATTTGACTGAGCTAAACCCTTATCATACCTTACCTGTATTGCAGCAGCGTGAGATTGCGCTTTATGAGATTAATGTTATTTTTGAATATCTTGAAGAGCGTTATCATACCAATAAACTGCTTCCTGAGACACCGCAAGAACGTGCACAGTTTCGCCAATTGGCTTGGCGCATTCAACGTGATTGGCTCGTACTCGGTAAGCGCCTCCTCACGCATCCAGATAGTTTTAATAAAGCACAAGCTGCTGTTGCCAAAAAACAACTCAGTGATTCGTTGATTACTCTATCACCCCTGTTTGCTCACAAGCCTTATTTTATGGCTGATGAGTTTGGTTGGTGTGACGTACTATTAGCACCACTATTATGGCGATTGGATGAGATGGGTATTGAGCTGCCACGTGCTATTAGCCGTCCACTGTTTGAATATCAAACGAGAGTGTTTGAGCGCAGTAGCTTCCAAAAAAGCGTACGTTGATTAGACAAGTGTAAGAAGCTGCCTTAGAATAAGTACCAATATAATAGAAATTGACTTGCACTTATTGTGCGATAATTTGCTAAATAAAATATCTTTTCATTATTGAACATCATTAGTATAGGAAATCATTAGATGAGCGAAACCACCTCTATTACACCTACCCGTCCTTATATGGTACGTGCACTATATCAATGGATAGAAGACAACGCCTTGACGCCATACTTGATGGTCGATGCTACTGCTGATAACGTACAGATACCAACAGAGCATGTGCAAGACGGCCGTATCGTACTAAATATCGCCAGCCGTGCTACGGGTAATATGAGTATGGAAAATGACTACATACATTTTAGTGCGCGTTTTGGGGGCGTCTCACAGGAGATTTGGGTACCGCTCACGGCAGTAATGGGCATTTATGCTAAAGAAAATTCGCAAGGGATGTTCTTTGATCCAAAAGAATATGATAACTATGTACCAGAAGACGACGACGCATCGATTGCTAGCAAAAAATCTGCTACCGCACCTAAACCGAAACGTGATAACAAAGCAGGGTTGAAAGTGCTGAAGTAATCAGCCATTCAAACTGATTATTTTTCACATAATAAAAAGCCAGTCATATTTGATATAACTGGCTTTTTTATTGGCTGCTCAAAGACTTGAGACTTTATCTTTAACTAGGTTCTCGGCAAGGTCACGCCGCGCTGACCTTGGTATTTACCGCCGCGATCTTTGTAGCTGGTCTCGCACACGTCATCGGCATCGCTTTGGAAAAACAGCATTTGTGCCACGCCTTCACCTGCATAAATACGAGCTGGTAGATTGGTAGTGTTACTAAATTCAAGTGTCACATGACCTTCCCATTCAGGCTCAAGCGGCGTTACGTTGACGATAATACCGCAACGCGCGTAAGTCGACTTGCCTAGGCAAATAGTCAGTACGTCGCGTGGAATACGGAAATATTCCATCGTACGTGCTAAGGCAAACGAGTTTGGCGGAATGATACACTCATCACCGACGATATCGATAAAGCTTTTATCATCGAAGTTTTTAGGATCAACAACGACTGAATGGACGTTGGTAAAGACTTTGAATTCAGGCGCACAGCGTACATCGTAACCGTAGCTTGAGGTACCGTAGCTCACCAAACGCTCGCCTGCATCATTGAAGCGCACTTGACCTGGCTCGTATGGCTCGATCATGCCGTGCTCTTCGGCCATTTTACGAATCCAGCGGTCAGACTTAATAGACATTGTTATTCCTTAGCAAATTTTTAATAGCGATGATTATACGGAATTGATGGCTCAATTTATAGGTTTTACGCGAGATAAAAGTATCCACTCGCTATTCAGCTTGAGTCAGATATTACCATTTTGCAAAGTGATCTTCCGCTAGTCCCATTACCTTATCCAAGCGTAGCACTTGCCCAGCTAAGCGTATCTCTCCGCTGTACTCCCCTAGCCACTGCTCAAAGATGCTGGCGACAACGCCGAAATTGTCTGTTTTTTTGTAGACTCTAATCGGCGTGAAAGTTAAATCGATATCGACACTGCTCCAGCCTAAGCTTCGATGATAAATGTGCCAAGTATTGGCAGAGGAGTCATTCGTATCTTTACGCTCAAATAATACAGGCGGCAGATAAAAAATCTCGCCATCGAGCCAACAAGCATTCTCACTTAGACCTGTATCATTGACACCCATAGAGAGATTCAATAAAAAATGCCGACCATCTGCTAGGTAGCTGTTGATACAAGTCCAAAACCAATTGGTCTCATGACGCATATAACCCAGTGTCCAATCTAGATTGGCTCTTGTTGTCTTGCTCAATTCAAGTTTTTGCTGCTGACTATCAGCGGTTATCTGTGCACCCGCTTTGATAATTATCTCGCCGCTAGCAGCGCTCAACGGCTCTTTTTGGGTAAACGTCCAACCGCGTCTGCCTGTTGGCGTACATATCGCAAGCGGCTGCTGCTGACGCTCTAATTTTGCATGGACTGCTAGATATTGGCTATCAAGCTCTATACTCACCTGCTCTGGGGTAAAACCTAGCGTTAGGCTAAGCTTGCTATGGGTAAAAGACATCTGCCCTTGATAGTGATCGCCTTTAAATTCACTACGGCGCGTAACTGGCTGCAAGGCTTCCCCAATCTCTAATTGTGCAGTCTCTTCATTGTAAACATAAACAAAAGCACTAGTGGCAATCTTAATCGTTGCCAGTGCGAGACATACTCTAAAAGGCGGCTCGATGATTTGGACAAAACAGAATTGATTGGCCTTGAAGTCTTTACGCCAGTTTGATAATGGTTTTTGCGAGATTAGCGGACTGTAATAATCGAGATAATTGATTTGTTTAACTTGCGAGAACACCCCAAATTGCGGCTGACCATTTTGGATGAGCTGTTCGATAGCTTGTGGCTTTATATCCGTAGAAATGATATTTGCGTAAGCTACATTATCTACCTTGTCGCTTTTAATAGGTCCATGCATTGCTATGACATCCTTGTCTTGCATTTATTACTGACTAATCACTTGTCCTTGATAGCTTACTTCGGTACTTATCACTGTTCTTTTTGCTTGCCTTGATGCGGCCCAAATAGCTTCTGTAATGGCTTTGACCTCTATTGCAGTGAGTCCATCGGCCAGCTCCTGCGTCACATTTGCTACGGCAAAACCATTTGTCCCAAAAGGATGCTTGGGAAACTTTAACAATAAAGCCGCCATCGCCTCTACTGCTGACAAAAAATCGGCAATCACCATTCGCCTATTACTAAAGGTTGCATTGACTTGATAGCGCTTGCTACTACCATCTTTATAGTAGCAAACGCCAATCAGCTGGTTATTTGATAGCTCAATTTCATACACGGGCGGACGCAGCATTTTTAATAACGTGTACTGCTTGGGCGCAGCCTCTAAATGACTTTGATAAATAGATACACTCACAAAGTTTCCTTGCTTCTTTGTTAGAATAAAAGTGCTTTTAACTTTATATTTGCTTAGGCTAATTTGTTATTGATAAACAATCATCATAAACGATTAAAATATACGTTTATCATCAACAGGCTTAGCAAATTTATCAATATTAGTCTCGATGTTTTTGGCTATATTGATATAGTAATTCGCAAACTCATCATCAGCCAATACACTTGGCTCCCCTTTATCGACTTGGGCGCGGATACCACTGGCAAGTGGTAGTTGCCCTAATAGCGGCACCTGATACTGCTCAGCGATAATCTCACCACCGCCAGTACCAAAAATCGCTTCGGTATGGTTGCAGTTACTACAAGTGTGCAGCGCCATGTTTTCAACAACACCAAGCACAGGAATACTGGTTTTGTTAAACATCTCAATACCTTTCTGCGCATCAAGTAGTGCAACGTGCTGCGGCGTCGTGACGATGACAGCGCCTGTCACTGGGATACGCTGTGCTAAGGTCAGCTGTATATCGCCCGTACCTGGCGGCATGTCAATCACCAAGTAATCTAGCTGTGGCCAGTTGGTTTGATTATAAAGCTGCATCAGCGCACCTGTCGCCTTTGGCCCACGCCACGCAACTGGTGTGTTCTCCCCATCGAGCAAACTACCAATGGAGAGCATCGCTATTCCATGCGCATCAACCGGAACGAACTGCTCGTTTTCTAATTGCGGCTTCACATCGGCAACACCTAGCATTGTCGGCATACTAGGCCCATATATATCCGCATCAAGCACGCCCACGCGGTTACCCAGCTTTTGTAATGCCAGTGCGATGTTCACAGTCGTCGTTGATTTGCCAACGCCGCCCTTACCTGATGCCACAACAATAATATGGTGGATACGAGGATGCGCAGCTAATGAAGCTTGCGTAGGTGCTGCTTTGGTAATTGGCGGCTCAGCGTTAGCGTTATTGGCATTACTCACGTTGTTATTAACGCCAGATGAAGGCTGGGACTCCATCGCATTGGTTGTCTTTGGCATCTGCTTTGGTAAGCTTGAACCTGACCCTTTTTCTGGAGCAGGCAGGCGCACATTCATATGAATCGTGGTAATGCCATGCGGATGCAGCAACTGGCCAAGCTCTTGTTGGACAGCTTCAGGGTTGCTGCCTTGTGGCAGGCGCAAGTCTAGCGTCAGCGCCTCGCCGTCACGCTCAAGTCCTGTGACCATCGTCGCAATACTGACTGTTCCTATCTCATACCCAAGCAATACTTTATCAACGGCACTATCACGTTCTGCCTGCTGCTGCGGTGTTTCGGTTTTGGTGGTTTTTTTCTTCATAAAGTTGAACATAGCTATTATTATTGCCTATACAAGTGGATGAGTTTGGTACATAGCTTAATTCATCTCGTCTCCTATTGAGCAAACGATAAAACCAGTGACCATTTTAGCCAAACCTTCTATCGTGACAGTGTAGCTGAATTGGACGCATAAAAAAACCACAACGCCAGTAGGTCTGACATTGTGGTTTGTTCTATTATAATAGGCGCAATATCTGTCTATTAATTCATAAACCAGCCATGACTGGCAACGATAGATTGTCCTGTAAACACATTACTGGGAAACGCCGCTAAGAATAGTGCCAACTGAGCAATATCCTCTACCGTCGTAAACTCTTTATCGACAGTATTTACTAGCATAATGTCATTAACGACAGATTCTTCACTAATACCTTTCTCGCTTGCTTGCTGCGGGATTTGTTTTTCGACCAAAGGCGTTTTGACAAATCCTGGACAGATCACATGCGAGCGCACATTATGCTCAGCACATTCTTTGGCCAATACGCGGCACAGTCCTAGCAGGCCGTGCTTGGCAGTGACGCAAGGTGCTTTATAAAGTGACGCTTCATGCGAGTGTACTGAGCCCATGTAGATGACCGTGCCGCCTTTATCGTCTTGATACATGTGCTGTACCGCAGCTTTGATCGTCAAAAATGCCCCATCTAAGTGAATAGCGAGCATTTTTTTCCAGACATCAAACGTCATTTTATGGATAGGATCGATAATCTGGATACCAGCATTAGACACCAAAATATCAATAGCGCCAAAGGTATCAACCAATTTCTGTACACCTTCGTTTACCGCATCTTCAGAGGTGACATCCATCGCAATCGCAAGAGCACGCCCGCCACCTGCTTCAATGGCATCAACCGTTTGCTGTGCTGCTTCAAGATTGATATCGGCAATACCAACCATAGCGCCTGCTTTTGCATAAGTCTCAGCGATATCACGACCGATACCACTTGCAGAGCCAGTGATTAATGCCACTTTACCTGTCAAATCCTGCTGTAATTAGGTGGCCATATAGGTTCCTTATTATGATCTATAAATATTAGGAGATAAATCCTATTGAGCAATGCTAACTGGCGTTTTTTCTTGTAGCTCGTCAAAGCTAACACCATCTGCTAATTCAACCAATTTTAGGCCACTGTCAGTAACGTCTAATACGGCAAGCTCAGTGATGATACGATCAACCACGCCCTTACCCGTCAATGGTAGCTCACAGTTGGCTAAGATTTTTGGATCGCCATGCTTATTGACCTGTTCCATCAATACAATCACACGCTGTACGCCTGCGACCAAATCCATCGCACCGCCCATGCCTTTGACCATTTTTTTGGGAATCATCCAGTTAGCAAGGTCACCTTGTTCTGAGACTTCCATGGCGCCTAATATCGCCAAGTTGACATGACCACCGCGAATCATCGAAAAGGACTCTGAACTACTAAAATAACTGGCCCCTGCTTCTGCGGTCACGGTTTGCTTGCCCGCATTAATCAAGTCTGCATCAACGGCGTCTTCGGTTGGAAACTCACCAATACCGAGTAGCCCATTTTCTGATTGTAGCCATACGTCTACGCCTTCAGGAATATAGTTAGCGACTAGCGTTGGTAGACCAATGCCTAAGTTGACATAATAGCCGTCTTGTAGCTCTTTTGCCGCGCGCTGCGCCATTTGTTCTCTTGTCCATGCCATGCTGATTTCCTTATTTTTTACGATATTCTATTGCTATTCATCTAAATCGTTAGCTATCTAAACAATTAGCTATCTAAGTTATTATCAATCTAAAAACTGACGATAAGTCTCAATCATGATTTTATCTAAGCGCTTTCTACCGCTTTAGTCGTGGTTTTTTCGATACGTTTTTCAGGGCTAGCATTCAATACAATACGTTGCACAAAAATACCTGGTAGATGCACTTCATCTGGATCAAACGTGCCTGTCTCGACGATTTCTTCGACTTCGACGATGGTGATTTTTCCCGCCATCGCGCAGTCTGGGTTGAAGTTGCGAGCGGTCTTATTAAATATCAAGTTACCGGCTTTATCAGCCTTTTGTGCTTTGATGAGTGCCACATCCGCACGCAGTGAATGCTCTAATACATAAGTACGACCATCAAAATCACGCGTTTCTTTACCTTCGGCAACTAATGTGCCCACACCAGTCGCTGTATAGAATGCAGGAATACCCGCACCACCTGAGCGTAGCTTTTCGGCCAATGTACCTTGCGGGGTTAGCTCAACTTCTAACTCGCCTGCCAAGTACTGGCGTTCGAACTCTTTGTTTTCACCAACGTATGATGAAATCATTTTCTTGATTTGGCGGGTCTGTAGTAGCAGACCAAGTCCAAAATCATCGACGCCAGCGTTGTTGCTGATACAGGTCAACTCTTTAACGCCACTATCACGTAGTGCTTCGATCAATGCTTCTGGAATGCCGCATAGACCAAAACCACCGATAGCGAGTGTTTGCCCATCTTTAACAATACCGCTTAGTGCCTCTTCAGCACTGTTATATACTTTTGATTGACTCATGCTTATCTCCTATGATTATCATTTATATTTTTTAATCCGTGTAAAGCTCATTCTGAATTAGCTATATCAAGTATCCATTTGATGATTACTTTTCACGCATTTTATTTTACGACTCTTATTTCTTTTGAGCATTACAACGTTATACCACCAACCAAAACACGCCCATTATGACTGCGCCAGATACGGCAAGCACGATCAGGCAGTAACCCATAATTGCTCTCGCATCCAAACCTGCGATACCCAACAATGGCAAGGCCCAAAACGGCTGAATCATATTGGTCCACGCGTCCCCCCACGCAATCGCCATCGCAGTGGTGGCTGGACTGACACCCAGCTCAATGCCCGCAGGAATCATAACGGGGCCTTGCACAGCAAACTGTCCACCGCCCGATGGCACAAAAACATTCACTAGGCCAGCACTTAGAAATGCAAATATCGGGAAACTGTCTGCGGAAGCGGAATTGACAAAAAACTCGGTGACTTGCGTACTGATGGAGATGCCATCCGCATTTGCACCCGTCATAATTCCCATGATGCCGCCATAGAAAGGGAACAGCAGTACAATGCCTGTGATACCGCCGATGCCTGAGTGTACGGCGCGATAATAGCGCTCTAGCGTGCCATGCGATAACAAACCAATGAATAAGAATAGCCCAATGACAATGTTTAACCCTAGATTAAAGCCATTGTTGCCAAACTCGCTGATATAGTACATCATTGCCAACGCCAGCAATATCACGGCGATGATACGGCTATCATCGAGCTTTTGCGCAGGTGTATTTCTTTGGGGCGCGACGTAGATCACTTCTTTGATTAATTTAGGATCAATCACGGTAGGATTTTTGGGATGCATAAAGCGGTTTAGTAGCGGCAAGATAACAATGAGTAAACCTACAATCAGTAAGTTATAGCCTGCGAATACAGTCTGAGATAAAGGCACTGCTTCGGTCATCGTATTGCCAGATAGCGTCAGTAGCGTATCGCCACCCGAACTAAGCGTCAAAGGTATCGAGCCTGAGAAGCCGCCATGCCAAATCACAAAACCCGAATAAGCCGCAGCAACGAGTAAAGGATAATCAACATTAGCGACTTTCTTTGCTAGTGCTTTGGCAAAAATAGCCCCGATAATCAGACCAAAACCCCAATTTATCCACGAACTGACCAACCCAACTAGGGTCGATACGATAATGGCGGTCGTAGGAGAATGAACTCTGCTGGCAAGATTGTCCAATAACCGTTGAATGAATGGCGCACTGGCAAACGCGTAACCTGTGACCAAAATCAGCGCCATTTGCATCGCAAAGCTATGTAACGACCACAGTCCATTGCCCCAGTGCCCTGCCATCGCAATCATATCTTGACCAGTAATAGCCAAGCCAACCGCGAACGCAATGAGGGTTAAAACAATTGAAAAGACAAACGGAGATGGTAGATAGCGATTGACCAGCTGTACGCTCACGTTAGTGATGGCACTAAACATATTCACATTCCTTGTAAATTTGCTGTTTGTGATGAGATTTATGACCAGTTTTTATGGTTAACGCTTATTGTCAATAAACTTCCTTTTAATAAGCGCGGCTCATATTAAACATTATACTTAATATTTTTATTTATAATAATACATATTATATCGGTATATCACGTACAAAATACTTATGCTAACTTAACATATTATTTTCGTAGCGCCTAGTTGCTTAGTGATTAGAAAATAACCCCAAGAGGACGCAAGTCAACAAAGTATTTCTTATCTTTCAGTAATATCTCAACTGGATTTATGTTTAATAAAATACAATAAATAAGGTTTTTTGATTAATTTTATTGACCTACATCGATAAGCGCGACATACACGCTGTCTTAATTTTGCCAAGGAGGGCTATCATGTTTAGTAAATTTGCGATTGTCATTACCCTATTATTACTCATGTTTTTTGCTTATCGCGGTTATTCTGTGCTGATCTTAGCACCGATTATGGCGACGCTAGCAGTCTTACTATCAGGTGATTTTTTAAACACCATCCCCGCTTATACCGATGTCTTTATGGGCGCTTTAAGTGGGTTCTTACTCAAATTCTTCTCTATATTCTTGCTAGGGGCATTGTTTGAGCGTTTGATGGCCGACTCTGGTGCGGCAACTGCCATCGCCAATACCGTCGTCGAAAAGCTCGGTGCCAGCAAGGCCATTCTTGCGGTGATTTTGGTCTGTGCTATTTTGACCTATGGCGGCGTCTCGTTGTTCGTTGTGGCTTTTGCTATTTATCCAATCGCCAAGGACTTGTTCAGAGCAGCCGATATCCCAAAACGTTTGATTCCAGCAGCGATTGCCCTAGGGTCATTTACATTTACAATGACTGCACTGCCAGGCACGCCAGCCATCCAAAACGCTATTCCAATTCCTTACTACAACACCAACGTATTTGCCGCGCCTATTTTGGGTATCATTGGCGGTACGATCATGTTTATCTGTGGTTGGTTGTGGCTTCAGTCACGTGCCAAAAAAGCCAATGCAGCGGGGGGAAAGTTATGGTCAGCATGATGAAGAGGATGTAGGCGGCGTTGGCTTGAACGCTATATTGACCTATGTGGTTTTCCCATCGATAAATTTCAGTAGCCTAAAAACTCAATTCCCAGATGGGTTTTTTATGGCTGGTTTATGACCATCAATATGCGGTGTAAACCTATCGTTCATGGCTAATAAATGCTTGCCAAATGAGAAGTAATTACCAAGGAATATCACAAAATTATCTGAATTACGGTATCATAGGCACACTTTTTGATTTTTTATTATTTTTAGAAGTTTTTAGCATTAACGATGTCGCATCGATGAGCGATGAGCCGCTTAAGATGTTCGATAACTAACCCGTTTATATAAAAATATAGGTGATTTTGTGCGTGAGATTCTAGTAACCAGTGCGCTGCCCTACGCCAATGGCTATATCCATTTGGGGCATCTTGTAGAATATATTCAGACCGACATTTGGGTACGTGCGATGAAAGCGCAAGGCCATCAGGTCACCTATGTCTGCGCGGATGACGCACACGGTACGGCCATCATGCTCAAAGCAGAAGCCAATGGCGTCACGCCAGAGGAGCAAATTGCCTCAGTCAAAGCCTCACACGAAGCGGATTTTTCAAAGTTCCTGATCAATTTTGATAATTATCACAGCACTCATTCAGAAGAAAACAAACAGTTCTCTGAGCTGATTTATCGTCGTCTAAATGAGGCTGGTCATATCAGTACAAAAGATGTCGAGCAGCTATTTGATCCTGAAAAGCAATTGTTTTTAGCCGATCGTTTTGTCAAAGGCACTTGCCCTGAGTGCGATTCACCAGATCAGTACGGCGATAACTGTGAAGTATGCGGTACCACTTATGATGCAACAGATCTAAAAGACCCGCATTCGACATTGTCTGATGCAACGCCTGTGCTTAAAACCTCTAAGCATTATTTCTTTGATTTGCCAGAGTTTGAGCAGTTCTTACAGGACTGGACGCGCAGTGACAATCGCTTGCAAACCTCAGTGGCTAATAAATTGCAAGAATGGTTTGAGGCAGGACTTGCCAGCTGGGATATCTCGCGCGATTCGCCCTATTTCGGTTTTCAGATTCCAGATACCCCAAGCGATGAGCCAGACAAATATTTTTATGTCTGGCTTGATGCGCCAGTGGGCTACATGGCAAGCTTTAAAAACCTATGTGATAAGCGTGCGGGAACAGACCAAGCGCTTGATTTTGACCGCTACTGGGCACAAGAAAACGAGCACAAAACTGAAGTTTATCACTTCATCGGTAAAGACATCGTGTATTTCCATGCACTGTTTTGGCCTGCCATGCTAGCCGGTAGTGAATTCCGCACGCCAACGGGCGTCTTTGCCCATGGCTTCTTGATGGTCAATGGCGAAAAAATGAGTAAGTCACGCGGTACTTTTATCAAGGCCGAGACGTATGCTGAGCACTTACACCCTGAATACTTACGTTATTACTTCGCCAGCAAACTGTCTGACAAAGTCGAAGATATCAACCTTGATTTAGAAGACTTTATGCAAAAGGTCAACTCTGACTTGGTGGGTAAAGTGGTCAATATCGCTAGTCGTAGTGCAGGATTCTTGGTTAAGAGATACGACGGTATACTGTCTGAGACTTGCGCTGAACCGCGCCTATTAGAAGACATTACCAAAACGGGCGATGAGATTGCTGCTGCTTACGAGAATCGTGAATTCTCACGTGCTATGCGCCTCATCATGCAGTGTGCGGATAAAGCTAACGAATATATCGATGCCAAAAAGCCATGGTCGCTCGCGAAATTGGAAGGCACTGAGCAAGAAGTTCAAGACGTCTGCTCGGTCGCTATCAACATTTTCCGTCAGTTGATGGTCTATCTGGCACCAGTATTGCCTGAGCTGACAGCAAATACGAAAGAGTTTTTGAACATTGACGATTTAAGCTTTGCCAGTCGTAATGAGTGGTTATTAGGCCATAAAATCAATAAATTCAAGCCACTGATGCAACGTATCGAAGAAAAAGATATTGAAGCCATGGTAGAAGATTCTAAAGCATCATTAGCTCAAGCTGATACGCCTGCTATGACCGAAAATAACAAGCCTGCCGCAAAAGACAAATCACCTGCAATAGACGCTAATACTGATGCCGAGCAAACGGATTATATTGGTATTGAAGACTTTGCTAAGGTTGAGATGAAAGTCGCTAAAGTGCTTGAGTGCAATCACGTAGAAGGCGCGGACAAGCTGCTACAGTTCACGCTAGATGTTGGTGAAGAAAAGCCACGCAACGTGTTTAGCGGTATTCGTAAGTTCTATGAGCCTGAGCAACTGACGGGTAAAAAAGTCATTTGCGTGACCAACCTTGCCCCGCGAAAGATGAAATTTGGCATCTCTGAGGGCATGATTTTGTCATCAGGCGATCCAAAAACTCAGCTAACGATCGTTACGCTACCTGATAACTGTGTCATTGGTGATGTACTCGCATAAAAATATTAACTTAAGTAGTGGTGTAAGTGATAATTAAAGAAAGAACGAAAAAAAACGGTCTCAATAGACCGTTTTTTTATGGGTGACTTAAAAGATTAAAGTGCGCTGTTATCTACTCAAAACATCAATAATTTCCAACGTGTTATTAATTACTGTCACAATCTTATTGTCTGGCGTACGGATACGTACGTAACGGTCATCATAACGGTCTAAAATAACAGAACGATCATAATCCCTTCTATCAATCTTGCCGACTACTCTATAACCGTATTTGTCAAGGTCACGCTTGAATGACGCGTTAGGGCTAGCATTGCGATACGCGTTAATATTCGGGCGGGCATTACCATTATTTTGATAATTGTTATGGTTGTAATCTTTACTAATGTGAGCAGAGTTGCCTTTGTCATGACCGTGCCCATTGCCATGATTGTCTTTTGCCATAGCAGGCAGGCAAATCAATGAGCTTGCCGTAATGCCAGCGATGGTTAATCGTTTTAGATTGGCCGTCTTCATAATGTTATCCTTAAAATACGTTTGAATAATAGTAATGAGATATTTGAGTGCGTTGTATATTCAACACGTCAACATAGTAATGATATGGATTTTGGACGCACCCTACTTCTCATATAAAAAATTTTTATATAAACATTAGCTTACGTTAATTATGAAGTGGGTTGGTAATAGATGCGTTGCTAGCTTGTATGCTTTTTGACTATCAGTTTATTGGATAAGACAATGCCTTAAGAGGCTAATTCTTATGGTTAAATACTCAAAACCACACTTATGACAGTGGTTACGACAATGCCTAATAGTCTTACTAAGTACGCCTATGACGAATGCGCTTTAATTTTTTATTGCGATAACTTACATTGCTGTCATAATATAAACATAATAATCGACGGAACGATTACTTTATTTAATGGTTAGCCTGCTATTTTGGCATCAACATAGCATTGACTCGGCTAATCTGCATTCTCCAATATCTTTTTTAGAACCAAAGAGAACCAAACAGATCATTTGAGCATTGCTATTAGTAGGCTTGATCAATCTGGCAGTCCTCGCTTGGTTTTTATGATTGATATAACCTATGAGTTATCCTAATAATGACTATTGCTTCTACTCTACGCTTAAGCCTATATGGCGTTGCTCTTAGTGCCATTAGCACACTTGGCCTGATAGGCTGCTCGAACTCCTCTACTGACACAGCCGCCACTACTGAAAATAGCTCTGCTGCAGATGTAGAAAAACCTGCCAAATCTATTGCGATTACCCAAATCGTTGAGCATCCATCATTGGATGACATGCGCCGCGGTATTATTGATGAGCTGGCAGACAATGGTTATGTCGAAGGCCAAAACCTAACGGTCAACTTCCAAAGTGCACAGGGCAATACAGCGACAGCAGGACAGATTGCTAAGCAGTTTGCAGGAGACAATCCGGACGCCATCGTCGCTATCTCGACGCCATCGGCCCAGTCGATTGTCGCGGCTACTACTACGATTCCTATCATTTATACGGCCGTATCAGACCCACTAGGCGCTAAGCTCATCAATGAAGATGGCAAGCCTTTTCAAAGCAATTTGACAGGATTATCGAGTCAGCTACCTCTAGAGCCGCAGTTAGATTTACTACAACAAATAAAGCCTGATATGAAAACGATCGGCTACGTTTACAGCCCAGGCGAAGCAAACTCAGTGTCATTACGTGATAGCCTAAAACAAGCCCTGCCAGCCCGAGGTCTGACATTGTTAGACATTCCTGCCAATCGTCCAACCGATATCGGCATGGCAACACGTAGCTTGCAAGGACGCGCAAATATCATCTATACCTCATTTGACAATAATGTTGCCTCTGCTTTTGAGGCCATGACCCAAGCAGCAAACGAGTTGAAACTCCCTATTGTCGCGTCTGATGAGTTTAGTGTGAAGCGCGGCGCGGCAGCTGCTCTTGGCGTTAATGATTATGACTTTGGTCGTACCACTGGCAAAATGGTATATCGCGTATTAAATGGCGAGGCGATCAATACCATTGAACCTGCCGTCATGAACGATCTAACCTTATATATCAGCCCTAAGCATGCCAAAACGCAAGGCGTTAGTTTGCCAGCAGAGTTGCTAAAAAATGGCATCAATGTTGATGAACAAGCGCAAAGCACTGATAACAAATAGCACGAATAAAATAAATAGTGCTGAATAGTAATACTGAAAAATACCCTGTAGCCATCATAAGTGGCTCGTTTTACCCTTTTACCCATCTATTAAATAATGTACGGACACATTATTACTTTTAGGAGTCAGAACCATGTTGTATCAAAATCGTTTTAATTTTGGCAAAGCGTTACTACTAGGCGGTGTATGCACTGCTATCTTAACGGGTTGTAATCAATCAGCCCAAGATACTAGCACGACTGATACTGCGGCTACTGGCGATACTGCCACCGAAATGAAAACTGTTGCTATCACTGCTATCGTTGAGCATCCAGCACTTGATGATGTTCGCAAAGGCGTGATCGACGAATTAAACGAAGCAGGATTCAAAGACGGTGAAAACCTAACCGTAAACTTCCAAAGCGCACAGGGCAATACAGCTACTGCTGGACAGATTGCTAAGCAATTCGTTGCTGATGCCCCAGATGTGATCGTCGCTATCGCGACACCATCTGCGCAGTCTGTTGCCGCTTCTACTAGCAGCATTCCACTGGTATTCTCTGCGGTTACCGATCCAGTAGCAGCCAAACTGGTACCTAAGCTAGATGGTTCTGGCACCAATGTTACAGGCGCATCAGATGCCCTACCGTACGAGCCACAAATCGACTTGATGCGTCAAATCATTCCATCATTAAAAAATGTCGGTTATGTCTATAGCCCAGGTGAAGTCAACTCAACGATTATCTTACAAAATCTAAAAGAGAAATTGACACCGCTTGGCATCAACGTACTCGAAGCACCAGCACAGCGTAGTAATGACATCGCAATGGCAGCACGCAGCCTAGAAGGTAAGGTCGATATGATCTACACCTCAACAGACAATAACGTGGTATCCGCTTACGAGTCACTCTATCAAATCGCCAAAGAAAGCAAGATTCCACTGATCGCCTCAGATACCAGCTCAGTTGAGCGCGGCGCGGTTGCAGCATTAGGCGTAGATTATTATGAGCTTGGCCGTGAAACGGGTAAAATCGTTGTTCGTATCTTGAATGGTGAAAAAGCAGGCGCTATCCCTGTTTACACCCCACAAGCGCTTAACCTGTATGTCAGCCCAAAACATGCTGAAGAAGAAGGCATTACTTTGTCACAAGCAGTTATCGATAAAGCAAAAGAAGTGGTAGAATAACGCACCTTTTTATTTGGCTTACCATAGCAGCCATGAGCAAAATCATAGTATAAATCAGTGATTGCGCTTTTGTGCTGTCATGCTAAATGTTTGACAAGAAACCCAGCTATGAGTCAGTAAGCTGGGCTTCTTGTTTCAGCAGAACCCATTTAAATAGCTTGTTTCATATATTGCTGTAGTTAGCTTATGGCTTATCTGCTATTTGTTAAGTAAAATACATTTTTGCTGCATTAAATATTGCCATGGCTCGAACTATAGCTTTAAACCAAGGTAACTTATGATCGTTGTTAATCGTGACCTGTTTTGGTTTACCATAACCGCAGATTGCTTAATCTGTTAAATTCACCGCTTAGCTGTTTAGCATGTAGAAGGTTTTGGCGCTTGCCACTCACCTATCTTGGTTCCATACGCTAGACACTGAGTTATGACTTACTGATCTCTTATGTCTTTAATTGCTTTTTTTGGTGCGCTTGAAAGTGGTCTGATCTATGGCCTCGTCGCACTTGGTGTGCTGATCTCATTTCGTACGCTTGACTTTCCTGACTTGACGGCTGACGGTAGCTTTCCGCTGGGCGGCGCGGTCGCTGGCATCTCTATCGTTGCGGGTGTCAATCCGTGGCTCGCCTGTGCTTTTGGTATGCTAGCAGGCTCAATCGCCGGTATCGTTACTGCATGGCTGCACGTCAAACTTGGCATCCTACAATTGCTTGCCAGTATCTTGGTGATGGTTGCCCTATATTCTGTCAACCTACGCATCATGGGCGCTCCAAACCTACCGCTACTTGGTGAGACGACAGTATTTAGCACCTTAGTGACTAATGGCAATGGTTATTGGATGCGCTGTCTGATTATCGGGATCGTCGTGGCGATTGCTATGATATTTTTAAACTGGTTTTATAGTACCGAAACTGGTTTATCAATGCGTGCTACGGGCTCAAACTTGAGAATGGCACAAGCACAAGGTATTAATACCTCATGGATGACCATCATCGGTATGGCGATCTCTAACGGTTTGATTGCCTTGGCAGGTGCGCTATTTGTCCAGACCCAAGGCGGCGCTGATATTTCTATCGGTATCGGCACCATCGTCATCGGTCTAGCAGCAGTCATCATTGGTGAGACCATCATTCCTGCCAAGCGTATTTGGTTAATTACCTTTGCGGTTGTGGTCGGTGCAGTATTGTACAAGCTGTTTATTCAGGTCGCACTATCGAGCGATACGCTGCGTAGTATCGGCTTTGGTCCGCAAGATTTGAACTTAATTACCGCGTTACTCGTGGTACTGGCTTTGGTCTTACCAAAAGCGAAAACGAAGTTTTTATCACGCAAAGTTCGCGCCTAATGACAGTTTAAGCAAGTACCAACAGCACTTGCTTTGCCCGAAGAGATAATAAGGAATAACGATTATGATGCAAGCCACCGATTTACAGTTGACCTTTAATCCAGGCACACCTATCGAAAACCCTGCCCTACGTGGTATTAGTTTGAATATCGCTGATGGTGAGTTCGTCACTGTTATTGGTACCAATGGTGCAGGTAAATCGACTTTTTTGAACGCAGTAAGCGGTACCACGCGCGTCGATAGTGGTTCAATCTTGCTAAATGGCATTGATGTCACCAAAAAATCCGCCCATCAACGTGCACACTGGGTCGCTCGTGTCTTTCAGGATCCGATGGCAGGTACTTGTGAAGCGCTGACGATCGAAGAAAACATGGCACTGGCCTACAAACGTGGCGGCAAGCGCGGCTTGAAGTTTGCACTAAATCAAAACAACCGTGACTTGTTCCGTGAAAAACTGTCTGTGTTAAAACTGGGACTAGAAAATCGCCTGACAGACCGTATGGGTCTACTCTCTGGTGGTCAACGTCAAGCGGTGAGCCTGCTGATGGCATCGCTACAGCCCTCTAAGATTTTATTGCTCGATGAGCATACTGCTGCCCTTGATCCAAAAACTGCCGCCTTTGTCTTAGAATTGACAGATAAAATTGTCACAGACAATAAGCTCACCACCATGATGGTGACCCACTCTATGCAACAAGCATTGGCACATGGTACGCGCACCGTGATGCTACACCAAGGGCAAGTGGTCTTGGACGTGTCTGGAGACATTCGTAAAGGCATGACCGTACACGATTTGTTAGATATGTTCGAGCAAACACGCGGCGAAAAGGTCGAAGACGATAGCTTGATTTTAAGCTAATATTTTCCAACTTATGAATTTTATGTAGCAGATATAACTGTTTTAGCTGCTCCTAAAACCTTCAAGAAAATTGGATTTTTCTTGAAGGTTTTTTGTTATCTATAGTTAATGATCATATGAAGTTTCTGTTGACCATTATATAGTTGTTGTCTATCAATGCTTCGCTATTGTCATCTATCTATGAGGTCTGTCATGCGCAAAATTCCTATTTACTCTCATCCTGCTGCTGGTTGGCCTGCGCTGATCTCATCGACACGCAAACTGATGGATTATCAAACCTTTTTACGCGGTAGTGTCAGCGTCCTAAAGAGCAATCAGCCTCAAGGCGGATTTGACTGCCCAGGCTGCGCGTGGCCAGACCATAAGTCACATAAGCGCATCGACGTCTGCGAAAACGGCATCAAAGTCGTCGCCAGCGAAACCATGACGAAAAAGGCGGATGCACAATTTTTTGCGCGGCATACCGTCACCGAGCTGCAAGGCTGGTCGGGCTATGAGCTTGAGCATAGTGGTCGTTTATCAGAGCCTGTCTATTATGATGCCGCGCAAGATCGCTATGTCCCTATCCCTTGGGAAGCGGCTTATAGCCTAATCGCTGAGCAGCTAGGACAGCTTGACTCACCCAATGAAGCGCTATTTTATACATCAGGGCGCGTGACCAACGAGCCAGCCTTCTTATATCAGTTATTTGTGCGCTGTTTTGGCACCAATAATTTGCCTGATTGCTCAAATATGTGTCATGAACCAACGTCCGTCATGCTCAGCAAACAGTTAGGTATCGGTAAAGCCACGGTCATGCTAGAGGACTTTGAGCAGGCCAAGCTGATATTGATGTTTGGACAAAACCCAGCGACTAACCATCCACGAATGCTCGAGATGCTCGCCCACGCGCATGAGCAAGGGTGCCGCATCATCTCGATTAATCCGATGCGCGAGCAAGGCTTGAGTAGATTTAGAAATCCGCAAAAGCCCACGCATATGGCCGCGGGTCAAAGTGATGATATGGTCGATGATGTCATTCAAATTCAAATCGGCGGTGATGCAGCGCTGCTAACGGGTATTGCTAAATGGCTGATTGAAAATGATAGAATCAACCATGATTTTATTACCACTCACACCGCAGGGTTTGAACCGCTAAAACAATGGCTGACAGAGCAGACTTGGGAAGATATCACACTTGGCTGCAGTATTTCTCAGTCCGATATTATCAGCTTAGCGGGACTAGTGGCTGATAGTTCAGCGACCATTTGCACTTGGGGCATGGGTATCACCCAGCATGTGCAAGGCGATGACAATGTTGCGATGATTACCAATTTATTGCTGCTAATGGGTATGATTGGTATTGATGGTGCGGGCGCCTCCCCTATTCGTGGTCACTCCAACGTTCAGGGCGATCGTACCATGGGTATCCATGAACGCCCGAGTAAAACCTTATTAGACAGTCTAGAGCGCGTCTTTGAGCGTCCTATGCCAAAAGAGCATGGCTATGATGTCGTCACAGGCGCCAAAGCCCTTATCAAAGGTGAATTAAAAGTGTTTATGGGTATGGGAGGCAATTACGCGGTCGCCGCACCTGACACCAGCGCTATTCAACAAGCATTAACCACCACTCAACTCAACATATTTGTCGGTACCAAGCTCAATGAAACCATGCTATACCCAGGAGCAAACAACGTCATTCTGCCTTGTCTGGGTCGTACTGAGCGTATCCTGACAACAAAAGGTGAGCAGTTTGCAACGATTGAAGATTCAATGTGTCAGATAGTTCCAACCCAAGGTAAGCTTAAACCTGTGAGTGATACCTTAAAGTCTGAGGCAAAGATTATAGCGGAGCTTGCGACACACGTACTTGGCGCTGACTCCTCTATTCCTTGGCTTGCCATGAGCGAAGATTTTGATCTCATTCGAGACTATATTGCTCAAACCATTAATGGTTTTGAAGACTTCAATCAGCGCATTCACAACTCGCAACGTGGTTTTCATTTGTATCATGCGGCTCGCCATCGTGTATGGAATACCGAGAGTGGCAAAGCTCAGTTTGAAGTACCACAATACCCTATCACTTATGTCGCTGCCCAAATGGCGGATACACATGACATTGATCATGAGGACACAACGCAAAAGGTTTGGCAATTGACCAGTGTCCGTAGTCACGATCAATTTAATACGATGATATTCGGGTTTAAAGACCGCTATCGCCAGACCAATCGCCGCGACGTGCTATTTATGCATCCAGATGAGATGAGCCGCCTAGGCTGGCAAAAAGGAGATCAGGTGATGGTATCGCGGCACGCCAGCAGCTCAAGCCACACAGCGTATAAAAACAAGCCGCGCGTACTAGGGCCGCTCATATTGACTGAGATGGATATCGCCGCCAATGCCGTCGCCGCCTATTATCCTGAATGTAACGACCTGTTTGATTTGGATACCCATGCGCCAGACTCTCATATCCCAGCATACAAATCGACGACCGTGATCTTAGAGCGTGTGAATACAAGTGTTCAGACAGTCGAACCTGTATAAGTGGTGATGATCACTGAAAGTAATTTTGAGCAAAGTGAGTCCTCTAGCAAAATGGCTATGATGGCAGAGACAACTGAAACTAGAGTGATTATGACTGAGATATCTGAGGATAATGATAATGGCGCAGCCGAGACAATGCTCGCTCGCAAACATTTAGCACAGAAGCATTATTATCCATCGGACAAGGCTCATGGAGCCGATATACCTCAAAGCTGTGTTGAGTCTCAAACCACCAGTTTGGCAGTAGAGGCAGCGGTATCAATCGTTATTAATGGGATTCATTATGCGGTACTGATGGCCAGCCCTTACCAACTAGAGTATTTGGCTGTTGGGTTCTTATTTAGCGAGGGCTTGATTCAGCACAGTCATGAGTTGCTTGATTGGGAAGTGACACATCTTACAGATATTGCCAGCTACCAAAATTTTGCTCAATCCTTAAACGATGGCGATCTTGAATCCGCCTCCATTGAGCAACGCTTAGAGCAATTTCAAGATTATGATATCTATGTCGTAGAGCTGGTGATAAACCAACGCTGCCATCAGCGCATCCAAGCCCAAAAGCGCCAACTGGCGGGGCGTACAGGCTGCGGTATGTGCGGTATCACGGGGCTGACACAGGCATTGCCCGACTTGAGCCACTACTCACAAGCAAACATGCATAGCTATAAGGCACCCGTGCCAAGCCTTGAGTATCTATTAGCACTACGTCAGCAAGTAGATGCCACACAGCATACACACCAACTGACAGGAGCTGTGCATGCAGCAGCGACCCTGCATGACGAGCAGCTGTATTTGTTTGAAGATGTTGGCCGTCACAATGCACTCGACAAATTAATCGGTTGGCAGCTGCGCAACAAGCGAGAGGCAGACTGTGTGCTGATGACCTCACGCTTGTCTATCGAGCTGGTACAAAAATCGATTCGTGGGCGTATCCCTTGGCTCGTTGGCATGTCTGCTCCCACCAGTACGGCCGTACGGGTCGCCCAGCGCTATGGTTTGGGGCTGGCTGGTTTTTTGCGTGACAATAGAGTCACCTACTACACTGGTATTTGATGAGTATTGCCTAACCACATTTTCTAAATCCTGTCGTTATCACCGATCCGTTTACTTTGATACCCTCACATTGATCATTTAATACTGCCACCATTCAATACGTTAGCCTTATTGATACCCTCACAAACACCTTTTCATAAACCCCATTTGTCAATGCCATTTTTCTTGAGGTCTGCCTCTGCCTTTTGGTCATTTATGACAGATAACTGACCGATAGATTTGAGCTTCACGGCAGAATAGGGTACCCTTAGTGCACGAGTATGTTACACATAGTTAACATAGCTGTAGTTTTATTTATAAATACCGAGCCTATGGTGCGACGCATCAGGGCTGTAGCGTGTTTGATACTTAACTACAGGTAATGCGTCAATTACCTAATCATGGGCAAAAATTCGCTCATGCTTGGGTGTATTTCAGCCGGCTATACATATTAGCCGATAAAGCTGTCTACACTTAGCACCGTCATCAGCAGATGGCTGAGTGCTTATCCATAATTTTGCTGTAGATACCTGCCTTGTCAGCGCTCTATAGCAGCCAGCTACTATCAAGTATGACCACTTGACAGCGTGATGGACTATCCATCAACAGACGCATGCTGATGACTGCCCTGCGATTTTTGTGAGACGTGGCTCACTGTTGCATGTGATTTTTTCAAATGACGTACAACAGTGAGTGACCGGCATGATGTCAATGGACAGTTGTCATTTACAGGTTACAGGATCTACTCTTGAAACACCAAGTACGCCAGCGCGCTGCATTTGGGTCGGCGCTGACCGCTTTTTGTGACGGCCAACTGTTTGTTAGCACTGTGTGATGCCTCTACATAAGACTTTTATGGGCTTTATTGTATTCTTAACAGTTTTGGATAAAGTTATATTATTAAACTTTTATTTATGTAAAATAATCGCGAGGTATGAATTTGAAAACTGAGTCACTGTTCCAATTTTCATCGTTAACCATTATTTTATTGTTGTTAGCGTTTTATGGCGGCACGTATTTGTTGTCATTGCTGATCAAAAAAGACAAAGAAACCACTTCAGGATTTATGGTGGCAGGCCATGGCGTCGGCTTTGGCATGGGTGCTGCTAGTATGACCGCTACTTGGATTTGGGCGGCATCGTTTTATGCGGCGGCGACCTCTGGCTACAAGTATGGCGTGTCAGGGCCGATACATTACGGCTTTTGGGGCGCGCTGATGATCTTATTCATCTATCCTTTTGGTATGCGCTTTCGTGAGCTTGCACCCGATGGTCATACCTTAGGTGAGCTTATCCACGCCCGCCATGGCTCATCAAGCCAATTAATTTTAGCCATATCCAACCTTATGGGCAGCTTAATTAGCTTGATGGTCAACTTTACTGCAGCTGGGGCGTTGGTGTCGGTATTATCGCCATTATCGTTTCAGACGGGGGTCATGATTGCAGGTATCGGGGTGCTAAGCTACACCCTAACCTCAGGGTTTCGCGCTTCCGTCTTTACAGACTTTGCGCAATTGGTCGCTTTGATGGCCATCGGTATTGTCATTATTCCAGCGGTACTGTTTGCGATGGGTGGGCCGCAAGTCATGGTCGATGGCCTCTCTAACCTCACGTTTGAACAGCAGGATTTCTTTTCATCCGAAGCGTTTTTTCAGCAAGGAGCGCCCTATTTTGTCGCTGTACTTGCTTATGCGATTGGTAACCAAACCATCACGCAGCGCTTGTTTGCGATCGATAAGACTAAGATTAAACAGACCTTTATTACCGCCACGGTCGGCTATGCTGGTATCGTCATCGGTCTTGGTATGATCGGATTGATGGCTTTGACCATCGGTATCGAGCCACTAGATGGCAATATGAACAACCTCATCCCGCAGATGGTCAGCACTTACTTGCACCCTGTATTTATCGCCCTATTCTTTATCTTAGTCATTGGCTCATTGTCATCGACTGCTGATTCGGATTTGTCGGCATTATCGACCATTATGATGGCAGATGTATACGGTAAAAACATCGCTAGAGGTAAAGTCAAACCTAAGACCATGATGCTCGTTGGTCGTAGCACGATGATTATCGCCACCGCTGCCGGACTGATCTTTGCCAGCTTTAAGCTAGATATCTTGGTGATGCTCGTATTCGTCGGTGCATTATGGGGCGCGATTGTTTTTCCGGTCATCGCCAGTGTGTTTTGGAACCGCGTGACCAATGCCGCCTTTACCTCGGCAGTCATCATCGGCCTGCTGCTATTCTGTGTGGTACGCTTTGAGCTGCTACCAATGACAGGCTTTACTGCCCTTTTCTTTGAAATACTGGCCAGTGTGGGCGCCGCAGTCGTGATTGGACTGATGGTCTTTGGCTTTTTGGGTCGTAAAATCGGCATGGTAGCGGCAGCGATAACGCTGGTACTGATGCTCATTTTTGCCACAGGCTTCTTACGTCAGTACATGGTACTACTGGCCTCACTAACAGCCTATGGTGCCAGCACCATTGTTTGTATCATCGTTAGCCTCATGGGTGATGAACACTTTGATTTTGCTTTAATCAATCAACGTGTCGGCGATTATGATAAAAAAGCCAAGACATCGACCTCTGAGCTTTCATAAACACAGGTAGCGAGCACCGCTTGCGGGTTTGGCAGTTGGTCAATATGTGACCCGCTGCACAGGCAACCCTTCATAAATACTATAAGGAGATATCATGGACAACGTCTTTATCTACGGCTTATATATTTTAATTTGGCCAGCCATTACGCTCGGCGTGCTGGTATTGATTTGTACCGCGACTTATCGCGATATCAAACGAGCCAAACGTAATAACGAAGAGATATTATAAAAGTACACACTCAATGATCATTACTCTCATCAGTGAGTCCGGCTCGCTGATGAGCCTGAATACGCAAAAAACTCATAAAAAAGCACTAAAATCAGCACAAGTGAGAAAATAAGCTATTTTTAGCCAAAAAATGACTTGTAATTTGGCATATTTTTGCTAATATAGTCCACCTTGATTGGCTGGATGGCAGAGTGGTCATGCAGCGGACTGCAACTCCGTTAACGCCGGTTCGATTCCGACTCCAGCCTCCAATTATTTATTAACTTTACGTTAATTTTGGCTTGCATTATTATCTCAACTGATTATAATAGCGACCACTTATCTAGTAACTAGACAGTCTATCAGCTAGTTTACATGTTAGATAACACAAGTTTTGCCCGGGTGGTGAAATTGGTAGACACAAGGGATTTAAAATCCCTCGCTAGCAATAGCGTGCCGGTTCAAGTCCGGCTCCGGGTACCATTACATAGTCCTATACTATCTTATAGAACAGCTAAAGCCCCTGATATCAGGGGCTTTGTTGTATCTGGCGTTCTATACTGTCCTGCTCTATCGAAGTTTATTCAAAAGCACCGTCCATTAATTTTCCATGCGCCATTGCCATAGCAATTAGAGTTGCGGTACAAGTCAGAACATTTAAAGAGCCCTTTAAATATTCTGACTTGCACCACTACACTTAGCAAAACCTATGTCATTGTCATACTTGAGCCTTTTAAGATGATGCTGATATTATGGTCTAAGATCATGCCATCACATCTCTAATAGCGCATCACCATACTCATCACGCAAGTCTTTTTTCACCATTTTTCCGGCACCGTTTAGTAAGATGTTCTCTACAAAAATAACTTTGTCAGGTATCTGCCAGCTAGCAATTTTATCTTCATAAAAACTTAGCACTTGTGACTCATCGAGTTCTGCATTCTCTTCTTTTACCACAATCAGTACCGGACGTTCTCCCCATTTTTTATGTTTTGCGGCGATAGCAGCTGCCATTTTTATCTGTGGATGGCCGGCAGCGATATTTTCAAGCTCTACTGAGGAGATCCATTCTCCACCAGACTTAATTAAATCTTTTGATCGGTCACGAATATTCATATAACCATCAGCATCAATAGTTGCAATATCACCCGTGTCAAACCAGCCATCTTCTGTAATGGCATCAGGATTCTCTGTATAATAATCGTTGATAATCCAGTGACCTTTGATCTGCAAGCGACCCTGAGACACTCCATCCTCTTTGACTGGTTTAAGTGGCTCATCAGTGTCTATGAGACGTAACTGAACACCATACGGTGGACGTCCTTGAGCGTTACGTAGCTCGTTAATCTCATCGTCACTCAGCGATTTATGCTTAGCCTTTATCTGATTCATCGTACCAAGCGGACTGGTCTCTGTCATACCCCAGCCGTGTATCGCATCGCAATTAAAGTCTTCTCTAAACGTTTTAATCACTGATGGTGGACAAGCGGCGCCACCGACAATGGTCCGCGTCATACTATCAAGCTTACTGCCTCTGGCTTTAGCAGCGGTCAATAGGCTTTGCCAAATCGTGGGAACACCTAACGCAACCGTCACCTTATAATCATCAATGAGAGATACTAGGCTATCACCATCCAAATTGGGACCTGGGAGCATCAGAGAGCAGCCAGTTAATGCAGCCGCATAAGGGGTTCCCCACGCGTTGACATGGAACATCGGTACCACGGGTAGCAAAACATCTTGTGCAGAGAGCGCGGAGACATCAGGCATGCATAACGCCATCGCATGTAGCACAGAAGAACGATGCGTATATAAAATCCCTTTAGGGTTACCAGTAGTTCCTGATGTGTAGCACAAAGAGCTGGCTGTTGCTTCATCGAATTGAGGCCAGTCAAAGTCAGTAGAATTTTCTGCTAATAGCTCATCAAAGAACAGTACATTAGGCAGTTTTTCTACGATACTATCATCTCGATCACTTAGACAAATGAAGTGTTCAACACCTTTGATATGCTCTTTGATTGCCATAATTAGTGGTAGGAAAGTAGTATCAAAAAACAGTACACGATCATCAGCGTCATTGATAATGTAGCTAAGCTGCTCGGGGAACAAACGTGGATTGATAGTATGGCAAACCATGCCACTACCTGAAATCGCATACCAAGCTTCTAAATGACGACGATTGTTCCAAGCCAAAGTCGCTATGCGTTCTGATGATTTAAGTCCCAGTGTAGCCAATGCTTTGGCCAATCGTTTTGAGTTATCTGAGACAGTGCGCCAATTGGTATGAGTCATCTGTCCATCGACTTCTTTGGACAAAACTGCCGTATCACCATGATAACGGGCAGCGTGTTCGATTAGACCACTGATCAGCAATGGCTGATACATCATTTTTCCTAACATAGTACACTCCCTGTCGTTGTTAAAAGTTCGCTTATTTTTATTCATGTATCCTCTAATACTAAAAATAAACCACAATTAAGAATAATCAGAATTGTGTGTCAAGACAAGATAATATTATGATCGTCATCGATTAAAATAAACGGCTGTTCATTATTTATAGATTGCTGCTAATACTCTATTTTCCTTTTCCTACTAATTTACCAAACAGCTAACTACATTAATCATCAATAAAAAATCGTTGAATTGCTCTAAACTCATCAAATTTCTTAGGTACTTTGAGCAATACCACATAATGCAAAAAAACCGATCAAATTAAATGATCGGTTTTTTGTTTGTGGTGGGATAGCAAGAACTAGGGACACGCCCTAAATACTTTGATAAGTTTTTTTAAAAACCAACTTCACTTTGCGTTAGTGCACGTACCTCAATCGGTACTGCATGAAACCAACCATTATCTGCGGCGCAATAAAACTGCCCGTCCCTAAAATCTACGATACACGCTGTAAAGTCGTTCCCTACTTGATCTTCCATAGCGTCTTCATCACTCACATCACTCACGGCACACCATATTTCTTGATGCCCACTTTCAAGCATTGAGCGCGTCAATTTACTCCCCACCATTCCACTATCCATACCACTGACTCCTACAATGAAGATGATTCTTTAGGCAATTTAGGCAAACAATCAGGTTACATCCGTGTTCGTTCAACTATAAGCCTACGTCATCTTGAGTAAGCTCGACCTTTTTAACGGGTACAGCGTACTGCCATAGATGGCCTTTATCACAAACAAAGCCATCATCACCCAAAGACACGATAGACACTAATAATTCGTAATAACCATTATCGATGGCTGTCATAGCATGATCGTCACTGACATTGCTCACAGCACACCATACCTGATTATCATCCCGCTCTAATATTGCCTGAGTCAATCTACTACCCTGTAGTTCGATAAGCATGTCTAATCCCTCATTTTTAGTCTGTTATTTTTATACTTTACAGATAAATTCACTTTCTACAATATATTTTTTCGACTTGAAGGTTACAAATAGACATACTGAAAAGCAATTCTAGCTTGCCTTGAGTAGCGTTTTAGCTAATTACGACGATGATAAGCATGAGATATTTCATGGTGAAATCTATGATATGTAACGTGATATATGCCAGGTACAACATGATATAGGTCAAGGGCATTGGAGTATTGTTTGTTAGTATTGAACAGCTGGAAAAGCTTCAATACCAACAAAAACACCAACATCCTATATATTAGCCATCCCTTTATAAGGTAAGAAAAAGTCAAAAAACACGCAAAATAAAGGGCTGACAATCTGTGACTGTCAGCCCTTTATCAATATTTGGTGGAGATGGCGGGAGTTGAACCCGCGTCCGCCAGCATTACGCTCATGAATCTACATGTTTAGTTTCTGTCTTTAATTTTAGTCCTCACCGATCCGACAGTCAGGATGGATTGGACGATTCTCTACTTTTGAACCCAAGCGATTGAGACAATCCCTTGTGGCGAACCTATATACGGACGCTTCAACTGGGCTAACCAACTATAGGTAATCGGCAGCGCAGTAAGCAGGGTTTAAGCTGCTAGAGCGTAAGTTTCGTCGTTTGCGACTATAACAATATATGTTTGATTAACGAGAGGACATACACTCTCGACATGCATCATTGAGTTTCATCACCAGCGTCGAAGCCAGAACATCCCCAATAAGGTCGCTTATTATATAGGAAAATTAGGCAGGTTTTCAACCTATAGTAGACTTGCATTACATTACGTTACAGCTTAATAATTTACGCCAAAACGGTATTTAACCACTGACCAATATTTTGAATCTGCGGCATACAGACTTGATGTGCCATCGGATACGTATTATAAGACACATTATAGTCTTTTGCTGATAATAGCTGATGTGCTTGCTCACCTAGGATGACAGGCACGACTGGATCATGCGTACCATGCTCAATCAGAATCGGCATGTCTTTATTGGCAGCACTATACTCAATATTGTCATTGGTCGCTAAGTAGGTAGAGAGCGTCATCAAGCCAGCTAAGCGCTCTGGGTAACCAAGTGCCACGTGATACGCCACCGCCCCGCCCTGCGAAAATCCGGCAATAACGATGTGCTCTGATGATACGCCGCGCTCAATCTCACGACTGATCAAATCTTGTATCTGCTGAGCAGACTCTTCAATCTGAGCCACATCTACTTTTCGCTCAAGACTCATCTCCAAGATATCATACCAAGCCGGCATCACCATCCCACCATTGACCGTGACAGGACGCTTGGGCGCATGCGGAAAGATAAAACGTACTGCCATATCATCAGCCAAGCCAAGCTGCGGTACCACTGGCTCAAAATCATGTCCGCTCGCGCCAAGACCGTGCAGCCAAATCACCGCGCGATCTATCTTTTTTTGAGAGGGATTGTGCTCAACGACGACGGCGTCTAGATAGTTACTCATAATTATCCTTAATAATGTAGTGAGATATGCCCTAAGCATTTCTATGTTTTTTGTCAAAATAATGTATGTGTCATTATATGGTCAATATCATCTGTTAGTTTGAGAATATGGTCAATAGTGAGGTGCTAAATGGACAATAGCGAAAATGAGAACAGCATAAGAAGATACGTATGATTTTATGACCGATAAGCCCAATACTATCAAGCTTATATACTGTCAACTGTCTCTTCTTTAGTACATGTGCCTACAATTGTATCTGCATTAATGTTAAGTTCTTACAAAGCTAAGTCCTTATAAGAATGTCACGACCTTTAGTTTCTTTTAGCAAACAGCAAGTAGCAACCAACGCTCAAATGCTAATCTTTTAATTCCTATCCCTACGTCCGATGGGATTTTTTATAATTTTGCAGGAACATTTTACATGACAATTTTTGATAAATCAGTGCTTAAGCTGAGTAAGCAAACGCTGGCTAAAGTCAATAAGATTCATCTCGCCTTACCTTTAACGCTTATCAGCTCATTATTGATATTAGGCTGCACTACTGATAGCCGCTCAATGCTCACATCAAAAGCCCCTTTATCGACAGCGCAACCGCAATCACAGCCACAACCTTCCTCACCTGTCACATATACCTATGGCGTGCGTCCGTTTTACCTGATAAATGATATGGACGAGGGACCATTAAAAGAAGAGTTACAGGCGTGCAGGGGGCAACTACCAAGTAAGACAGACTTCTCTATTGCGCATCGAGGTGCGCCATTACAGCTACCTGAACATACTTATGATAGTTACGTGGCTTCAGCACAAATGGGTGCTGGCATCTTAGAATGTGATGTTGCATTTACCAATGATGGAGAGCTTGTCTGTCGTCATGCCCAAAACGATTTGCACACCACCACTAATATTCTAACCACGCCGCTGGCCAAGCAATGTACCGTACCGCCTGTATTGGATGCTAAAGGCAAACTTACCAATGCCGATAGTATCGAATGTCGCACCTCAGATATCAGTGCCGCTCAATTTAAAACCTTGACGGGTAAGATGGATGCTGCCAATAAAAAAGCAACCAGCATTAGCGAGTATATGAATGCAACCGCACCTTGGCGAACGGACTTGTATTCACAAAATGGTAAGGTATTGACGTTAAAAGAGCATATCGCATTGGCACGCCAGCTAGGCATGAAGCACACACCTGAGCTAAAAGCACCAGCCGTGACCATGCCGTTTAATGGCTATCGTTTAGACGATTATCGCCAACAGCTGATAGATAATACTTATAAGGCAGCGGGCGTGCCTGCAAGTGATGTATTTGCCCAGTCATTTAATATAAAAGATCTGGATTACTGGATCAAAAACGAGCCAGCTTATGGCGCCAATGCCGTCTATCTTATTGATGACAGCAATGAGACCGCTAATAATAAGACATTTGATAAAAATGACGCAAGTACATGGAAGCACTCATTGGCTGATATCAAAGCACATGGCATCAATACCATTGCACCGGCGCTTTGGTTATTAGTCACTACTGACGGTAAAGGCAATATGCAACCATCAGAATACGCAAAACAAGCCAAAGCCAATGGTCTAAAAATCATTACTTGGTCGATAGAGCGTTCAGGACCATTAACCGATGGTGGCGATTGGTACTATAGCGGTCTTGGAGATGCTATCAACAATGATGGTGATATGATGAATTATATTGACGTACTAGCGCAGGATGTCGGAGTCCAAGGCGTTTTTTCAGACTGGCCCGCTACGGTGAGCTACTATGCCAACTGCAAAGGTCTTAAATAGATTTTCGCTTAGTTTATTGATAGATAATCATGCTTAGTTTGTATTACCAAGGCCAGCTTATCCATTGAGCTGGCTTTTTTATGGAATATATTAAAGTGATTACCTCACAAACTGTCTATTTAGCACCCTACTTTTCCATTAATTTTTCACACCATTTGACTCGTAGCAGCAAGAGCAGTCTGCTGTTTTGTGCTACGATAATTTACTAAGATTATAAGATGATGTAGAGACTATGACCCATATTTTACTGGTAGAAGATGATCCTGCGATTGCCATGTCACTCAAGGTTACCTGCAAGCGCGAAGGCTGGCAGATGACTTGGCTGGATAATGCCAGTAGTGTGTTACCCATGCTGCATAGTCATGAAGCACAAGATCTATCGGCAATCATTATGGATGTCGGTCTGCCAGACGGTGATGGCTTGAGCCTGTGTCAACAAATACGTCATACACCTGATATCGACGCCTTAAAAGACTTGCCTATTGTATTTTTGACTGCACGTAGCGATGAGGTCGATCGTATTTTAGGGTTGGAGATGGGTGGCGATGACTACTGTGCCAAACCCTTTAGTCCACGTGAATTGGTCGCACGCTTAAAAGCCATTTGGCGACGTGAACAGCTGATTCAACAGTCAGGCTCTCATATCATAAACTCAAATGACAGTACTGATAATACTTCGTCAAACAATCTATCAGGACAAGCATTAACGTTTGAAAACCAATCTGGCGTTTGGCACTATCAACCGCTTAATTATTCATTAACGTGGCAAGAGCAAAAGCTGGAACTTAGTAATACTGAGCGCAAAATTTTACTCACCTTGTTACAAGCGCCCAATCAAGTTTTTAGCCGTGAGCAGCTACTCAATGCGGTGAGTGACTATCCTGATCATCGATTGGCTCGCACGATAGACAGCCATATCAAGTCGATTCGTAAGCAACTTGCGACTGTTGATACGAGTATTGAAGTCATTCATACACATCGTGGACTGGGTTACGCATTATGTCCAGCTTAATAATAGCTGCTAATTTATGAATCATAATGCCAATAATGCTGAGAGCGATACTCATAACGACCAAAACAATTGGTATGCCAAATTGCATCCCATTGGTACTGTGCAGCAAACTCCTAAACGTAAACGACTGCTCAATTTAAGTATCTTTTTTAGGATTTGGCTTGCAGTTGCTTTGGTACTCATCATTTGCGGCGTGGTTGTATTTACCCAGTTGTTTGGCTACGTCAAGCCAACCGCGCAGCAAGTCATCGAAGACACGCTCCTAGATACCAGTAAGTTACTTGCGGCCAGTCTCCAGATACCATTATCTACAGGGCAACTATACGATGAGGCTTATCAAGCGCAACTTGATGCAGCCTTTGTAGGCATACCAGCGATTAACGATAATTTAGGTCCCGTCTATCAAACCAAAAGCTATAGCAGCTTTCGGGTATATGTAACAGACAGCAGCGGCAGGGTCATTTATGATTCGCTACCCCAACCTGACAATAATGAAGGGCAAAACTATGGGCGCTGGAATGATGTCTATCTCACATTAAGAGGTCAGTACGGTGCCAGAAGTACGCTGCGGGATAACCAGCAGCGTGATGGCTCGGTCATGTATGTCGCACAGCCAATCAAGAATATGTCTGGCGAGATTATCGGCGTGGTCAGCGTCGGCAAACCTGTCGCCAGCGTGCTACCTTATTTGGACGATACACGTAACCGCATGCTGATCACAGTGCTATTCATCAGCACTGCTGCCCTCATTTTAGCAGGTCTCATCGCATGGTGGCTCAAGCAAAGTATTACCTTGGTGACTCAATATACCAGTTCGCTGGCAGAAGACACCAAAAAACCCTATTTTTATCTCGGTCATGAGCTAAACAGCCTGACAGATACCATTGAGACTATGAAGCATCGACTAGAGAATCGTGCTTATGTCACTGATTATGTGCATACACTCACTCACGAGTTAAAAAGCCCTTTAACCGCCATTCGCGCCAGTAGTGAGCTGTTAGAAGATGATGGACTAGATGGTCATATGCTTGATCAGGATGATCGGCAGATGCTCATTGAGACGGTTGGTGAGCAAAGCGTAAAAATGCAGCAGCTCATCGACCGACTACTGTTGCTTGCAAAAGTTGAACAGCCTACTTTTAAGCTCAGTCGTCAGCTAACGCCGCTACTGCCATTATTACAGAGTCTAATAAAAGACAATACCGCTAAGCAGCAACAGCAGAATCTACAACCTATCGATATATACATCGATGATCAGCACATGACAAACACTACAAACTTACCAGCAGAATTATTGGCCTCTACCAGTGTGTTTGCTGACCAATTTTGGTTGGTACAAGTCTTACAAAATGTGCTGGATAATGCCATTCATTTTGCTGATAACACTGTTGATATCTCGTTGCACAGCACAGCGCGAACGGTAATCATCGATATATTTAATGATGGAAAGCTATTGCCTGATTATGCTATTGAAAAAGCTTTTGATCGTTATTTTAGCCTATCTCATCAAAGCCATTCTGTTCAGCAAGTGAAAAATCAGAATACAACCTATACGCTAGATACAGGTTCAGCACATCACAAAGCTGACTCAAAACAGTCCGATAGTATTCTCAAAAAAGGTACCGGTCTTGGACTCACTTTAGTGAAGCAAGTCATTGAGCATCATGGCGGTCAGGTAACTATTGATAATATCCATGCTAATGATAATAAAATTGGCGCTGATAAAGCTACACCTGATAACACTGATACTGGTAAAAATCAGCGTTCTGGTGTGATGGTTAGCATTACCCTGCCACTAGCTTAAAAATAAGCATTGATAACAGTTCATCAATTTTCCATCATGACTGCACAGGATTTCTACTTCTTTATTTTACGATAGCACTAAGATCTATTGAACCATCAAATTCGTAAAGCAGATTAGAAGGAGAACATTTATGTCACGTCAATTAACTGATAACCCTATCATCAAGCACCTAATCGGCCTTAGTCGTCATCACTGCGCGCAGATACTATCCAGCCAAGGTGTCGGTAGTATTGAGTTTGGACATTGGCTAGCGATTCCTAGTCAGCAATTATTACTGGTCTTTCGGCATCAGCAATGTGTAGCTATTGATGAATATCGATTGGCAGCCTGATATCTTGCTCGCTCAGCACGTTGATTGTTTTTAGGTAACACCTGTATTTTATTGGGACATAAAAAAGCCCTTTATCATTTCTAGTATTAAACTACTGGAAACAACAAAGGGCTGATTACTTTAGAGCAAAAATACTAAGTAATCGATTGTACTGGCGGCTTTACATCCGCGTTCTGACCACGGTGACGCAGATAGTGATCGAGCACTACAATCGCTAGCATCGCTTCGGCAATGGGCGTGGCTCGTACACCAACGCAAGGATCATGGCGACCTTTGGTAAGCATATCAACTGCCTCACCTTGGGTGTTGATACTTTTGCCAGCGGTGGTAATACTAGAGGTTGGCTTAAGCGCGATGCTCACACGGATATCTTGCCCTGATGAGATACCGCCCAAGACACCGCCAGCATGATTGGCGGCAAACCCATCTGGGGTCAGCTCATCACGAGCGCTATGTCCAAATTGACCTGCCACTGCCATACCATCGCCAATCTCAACCCCTTTGACCGCATTGATACTCATCATTGCATGAGCGATATCGGCATCTAAACGATCAAATACTGGCTCACCCAGACCTACAGGTACACCGCTCGCGATAATATCAAGGCGTGCACCGCAACTGGTGCCTTCACGGCGCAAGTTGTCAATCAAGGTCTCAAAACGGCCAATCGCTTTTTTGTCTGCGCAGAAGAACGGATTGCTATTTACAAATTCCCAATCGATCTGGTTCGGGTCTAGTACATTGCTATGCTCATTGCCGATTTGGGTCACATGACCACGAATTTGTACGCCCAGCCGTTCTTGTAAGTACTTCTTAGCGATAGCACCAGCAGCCACTCGCATAGCCGTCTCACGCGCTGACGAACGGCCACCACCACGATAGTCACGGAAACCATATTTCATACTGTAAGTATAATCGGCATGTCCAGGACGGAAGGTATCTTTGATATCGCTATAGTCTTTTGATTTTTGATTGGTATTGCGAATCAATAGACCGATGGATGTCCCTGTGGTTTTGCCTTCAAATACGCCAGAGATAATCTCAACTTCATCAGACTCACGGCGCTGGGTTGAATACTTAGACGTACCCGGTTTGCGACGATCCAGATCTACTTGTAAATCGTCTGCAGATAATGCTAAACCTGGTGGTACGCCATCAACGATGGCCATAAGGCCTGCGCCATGTGACTCACCGCAAGTGGTGACCGTAAAAACCTGCCCAATACTATTGCCTGCCATAATTGTCCTTAAACAAGTAAACGCGACTGATGGTTGTTCGACCAACCTTTTATGATTATCGCTGATCAGTTTTTATATGATCGATTTTGTGACCCACACTCAGCTATTGCATGCTATCTAATAGTTGCACATAAGCGGCAAACAGTTGACGATTGGCTACCAATTCATCATAAGTAATCGCAAAAACCCCATGCCCGCCATGTGCAAATTTCAACCAATCAAACTGAATCTCAGGATAGGCTTGCTTTAATGCCCATTCGCTGTCGCCCACTTCACAGACCAGCAAACCATCTGGGCTAAGGTAATCTGGCGCTTCAAATAAAATACGATGTACCAAATCCAAGCCGTCTTGACCCGCGGCTAATGCATGCTCAGGCTCATATAAAAACTCAGGCGGCAAATCTGCCATGATAGCCGCATCGACATACGGTGGATTGGTGACGATAAGCTCATACTGGTTCTCAGCAGGTATCTTGGCAAACAAATCAGACTCGATTACGTTCACTTGATGGCCAAGGTCATGATGATCGACATTGACCATTGCCACGTCCAGCGCGCCTTTATCGATATCGATAGCATCGACCAAGGCATCAACGAAACGGGTAGCAAGCGCGATTGCGATACAACCAGAGCCAGTACACAAGTCTAAGATACGCTCAGGCTGCGACAACTGCTTCACATCTAAACCATGATCATAAAATACCGCTGACTTTTCGTTCGGGCTGACACCCAGTGGTTTGGCGAGTTCAGTCACATCAAAATACGGATGGAACTGCTGACGAATCAACTCTGCGATTGGCGAGCGCGGGATAAGCACGCGCTCATCCACATAAAAAGGCAAATCGCAGAAATACGACAAGTTAATCAGATAGCTCAGCGGCTTACGTTCAGCGATGCGCTCTTCTAATAGTCCTAGCACTGCCTGCTTCTCTGACGTGGTCAAACGACAGTCTAAAATCTGCTCATTGGCTGACCAATCTAAAGACAACGAATGCAATACAATGGCTGACGCTTCCGCAAACTCATCAGTCGTGCCTTGTGCGACAACCACATCATAGTTACGCAATTGTGTGACGGAAAAACGAATAAAGTCGCGAATACTCACTAGCTGCTCGCGTGCTTCATTAAGCTCTGCTTGCAGGTTAGCAAGTTCATCGTGCTCACCAAGAAGTCCAGTCTCTAAATCATACTCCATCTCACCGTCTAAGCCCTCAGACTCATCATCGTTGAAGTATTGGTTTTGAAACTCTTCTGCACTCATCGTTTGGTCTTCTGACATATCGCACCTTGTTTCACTATTGGCGGGTTAAATGGCTTTTTGCTAAAAATCGATCTATTAATGAAAAAATTAATCATACATTATAGACATAAACGCCAAATAGCGCCAATCACTGTCGTTTTTACTAAAACAAAAAATAGTGAAAATAATGAGGAGTTTGCGTAAGCAGCCTGCCTGTCGCCGTAAACATTTTGGCTAAAATATTACTCAACTGTAGCGAATACGTCAGCAGTTGACGTTTAACCTACTCTAAATGCAAAAAGATAGACCAAAAGTTTGCGAAGCAACCAAATTATGCGCATAATAGCCGCATTAGTAGCAACCACAAGTGATTCAATATGATGAAAATAAAGCCTATTATTACTGCTATATCTATCGCTGCCATGAGTGCCAGCGTTGGCGCACTTGCCGCCACTGCCGATAATACTCGCACATTGCCAGTACGAACGGCAAACGCCATGCCAGGCCTTGCTCAAAAGGTGAGCCTCAATGTGCAAGAAAATCGTAGTCGCTCAGATGGTGCTGCTACTGTACAGTTAAATACAGAGAACGCAAAACCCGTTGATAGCATGAACCAGCTGATCAACACTAAGCAAGACGATCAAAATAGCACGCCAGCACCCGCTGCTGACAACATGAGCGCTGCTGAGTTGACCCTCAAAGATGAGCAATCTGATAGCACTGATGATATCAGCGAAGGCCAAGCGGTCGCTGCACCCAGCGATATCTCCTCTATCGACTCATCTGATCCACTCGCCTTTGAGTTACCGGAGAGTGAAAAGCGTCAAGACTTCAGTGATGATCCAACCATCAAAAATATCGAAGACAAAGATGGTAAGAGATATACCACATTAAACTTGTCAAATTACGCACAACAAGTAAACAACGCTGTGTGGTCGCCTAACATGAAAGTCAACTCAGCCATGACGATCAAAATGCAAGCGTTGCTCGATTGGAACCATGCCTCTCCTGGTCCTATCGATGGTGGCTGGGGGATGAACAGTAAAAAGGCCCTTACTAACTTCCAAGCAATGAAAGGCCTGCCAACGACTGGCAAAATGGATCAAAAAACGTGGGATGCCTTGGTTAAGAACATTCCGGCAACCAAACCTGTGCTCGTCACTTATACGTTGACTGATGATGATATCAACACCAATTTTGCGACCACACCTGCTGGCGCAGAAGCCAAGTCAAAAATGAAAGGGCTGTATTATCAAGATATCAAAGAGATGCTTGGTGAGCGCTTCCATATGGATGTGCGCTACTTGGATAAACTCAATAAGAACAAAGAATACAAAGCTGGTGAGACCATCACTGTACTGAATACCCGTGGTGCGTTAAACAAGCGAATCAACCGCGTGGTCGCTAACAAAGCTGATAAAACGTTATATGCTTATGATGGCAACCAACTGGTAGCGACTTACCCAACGACCGTTGGTAGTGATGACACGCCGTCACCACATGGTACTTATAAGATTGTCAATAAAGTCAAAATGCCGTGGTATAAAGCCACAGTCGGTGAAGGCGCTCAGAAAAAAATCCATATGTTGCCACCAGGACCAAACAATCCAGTCGGTGTGGTATGGATGGGCTTATCTAAACCGTCATATGGCCTACATGGCTCACCAAAACCTGAAGGTATCAGTCGCCAAGCCTCACATGGCTGTATCCGCTTGACCAACTGGGATGTGCTTGAGGTTTATGCCAATATCGAAAATGGCGCAACCGTTGAGCTTAAATAACGCTCTAACCTAGATCGCTATCAGCATTTATTACCAAGTCAGCACTTACTACCAAAAAAGACCTCACTATTGAGGTCTTTTTTACGTTTGGCGACGCTTTAGCGTTTTTACTACTAAAACCAACATCATCTGAGCATCAAGCCAAAATCTGATCATCCGTTATACTTTATGACCATCTTCGTTACCAGTAATGCTACCGATTTTTTTGGCAAAGAACATGGTGATGGGAATAGACGCCGCTGCACCCACTGCGACCGCTATTTGCATATGCGCGATCTCATCGAAACCCATAATGAGCGTACCGATGATGACAATCCCTGTGGTGACAGTGCCTGCTATGATGTAAATAACAGCAAATAATGGCCAGTTCATGACTTAATCCTTACTTTATGTGTGGGTATAGTTACTTTATACGCCATATCCCTACTAAAGGTAAGTATTTAATATAGACGCCAGCCTCATACATTTTGGCTGACTTATTCTAAAACCCATGTTAATATAAGGGTATTTCTCACTCATATTTCGCTATCTTCATTAATACTCATTTCCTATAAATTTTTACTCCGATTCCACTTTACATTCAGCCCCTCGATCATACCCTTACTACGATACCTCTTTCTATTTTGCCCAATGTCATGTCTAGCACTTTGCTTTTGCACAAAAAAAAGACAGCTTGTCGCTGATTTTTCATTACAATAATGGTTTTATTTCATCTGACTAATAAAGCCCAATTGCTATGACCGCTTCTGATAATACGTCACAACAAAAAAAACCAGACACCGCTTCTCAGATTTCATCTGATATGACAAAAGAGACATCTGAGAGAAAGATCGATGATGCTCATGAACCAGAACAGACCACTGAGCAGGAGTATGCAACCGAAAACAGTGAAGAGGAGTCGCTCTCTGAAACAAAAATCGTCATCACCTCACCAGAGCCTGATGTCGTCATTGCCACGCTAGACGCGCCTGATGATGACTCAGATCAATCTGAATTATCCAGCCCAAACGCAGACACAGCCGCTCACGCATCAGAGACAACGTCTGAGGCTTTTCATCAAACACAAGAAGATCCAGACACTTCCGAAGCGCCCAACACTCATGTTAGCCAACCTGTCGAACCCATTTCGATCGATCATAGTATCCATGAAAATGATCCTGTCGTTGCTGACGTCGATGATCATCTAACCACAGAGTCTACAACGACAAACACTAGTGGTGAAAATGTGGAGAGTGACGACGACGAGCAACAGTCAGAAGAAGAAAAGATCAAAGATGAAAAAGAAGCCAAGCTAGAATCCTACAAGCAATTCGTGGCCGAGCAGTTTAGCGATCAAAAGATAGACTATCCCGAAGTCCGCGTAACCATTGAGGCCAACGCCCTACCAAGTAAAATGTACTTTGTAATGAACACGCTATCAGCCATTATTGCCAGTTATGGCTTGGTGACCAATTCAGCCGCAGTGGTTATTGGCGCGATGTTGGTCGCCATGATGCTCGGTCCGATTACAGGTGTCGCCCTAGCGATTATTGACTACCGTATGCCACTGTTGCGTAAGTCGTTGCTCACCGTGTTAGCGGGAGTATTTTTGGTGATATTGGTCGGCTTTGTGGTGGGTCTATTGCATCAAGGTCAACCGCTGACCAATGAGATTTTATCTCGTACCCAGCCCACGTCTATGGACTTGATGATTGCACTGGCTGGCGGTACGGCTGGTGCATATGCGATGGTGTCTCCGCACCTGTCCGTCGCCGTTGTTGGGGTTGCTGTGGCCACCGCCTTGGTGCCGCCACTCGCGGCCAGTGGCATTTTATTTGCCAATGGCGAGATACAGATGGGGCTAGGTGCTGCCTTATTGGCCCTAACCAACATCATTGCCATTCAGTTTACTAATGCCATGGTACTGTGGTTTTTAGGCTTCAGGCGCTTGGTCGATGATGATTATGAATCGGGCACCTATTTGATATTTTTCCGTCGAAATGCCGTCACACTATTGTTACTGGTCGGCTTGGGCATTTATCTTACTCTAAACCTCAATAGCAATGCCAAGCAGCAGACCTTTGAAAACAATGTCAAAGAAGCAATTAATGAACATTTTATCGATCAAGGTAACGTACTGACCAACATACAATTTGATAAGAATAATGCGTTTCAAATCATTCGTGCCGTGGTACGCGGTGAGACCAGTCCAAATTCACAAGATGTGCAGCAGATCGAGGATGTGATTACCAAAGACATGGCAGAAAACTTCCCCAAATACTTGCCTATTAAATTGCAATTGCGCTACTTGCCAGTGCAGGTCATTGAGTCTGATCCATTAATCAAAGACAAGCTTGATGAGACTGATGCGGCAATTTTGACCAATTCACCATGATGCACCCTATATGAGCGGCAAATCATGAATGGACTATAACGAGCAGTTGTAACTCTTGTACCAAGAGCTTAGGCGTTTGTGCTAAAATCGCTTGCAAAATTATTTTATGTCATTTACTCAATTCTATCCGTCAGTAAGGAGCCGCTGTGAGCCAGCCATTTCGCTCAGCCGATATTCGCCAAGCCTTTATCGATTTTTTTATAAGCAAGCAGCACACCCAAGTTTCATCGTCTAGCTTGATTCCGCATAATGATCCGACATTGTTATTTACCAATGCCGGCATGAATCAGTTTAAAGAAACCTTTTTGGGCATGGAGCCACGTGAATACACACGTGCTGTGACCTCGCAGAAATGTGTCCGTGCTGGTGGTAAGCACAATGACTTGGACAATGTTGGCTACACTGCCCGCCATCATACGTTTTTTGAGATGCTTGGTAACTTCTCGTTTGGCGATTACTTCAAGCAAGCAGGTATCGAGTATATCTGGGAGTTTTTGACCTCAGATCAGTGGCTCGCGATTGATAAAGATCGTCTGTATGTCACCATTTATGAGACTGATGACGAAGCCTTTGATATTTGGCACAAAACCATTGGTCTGCCAAGTGAGCGCATCATTCGTATCGGTGATAACAAAGGGGCACCGTACGCCTCAGACAATTTTTGGACCATGGGCGACACCGGTCCTTGTGGCCCTTGCACCGAAGTGTTTTATGACCATGGCGCTGAGATCGAAGGCGGCTTGCCCGGTACGCCAGAAGAAGATGGCGATCGCTACATCGAGATTTGGAACTGCGTCTTTATGCAGTTCAATCGCCAAAAAGACGGCACGCTATTGCCGCTACCTGCGCCCAGTGTCGATACTGGCATGGGGCTTGAGCGTATTAGCGCTATCATGCAAGGCGTCCATGGTAACTATGAGATCGATCTGTTTACCCATTTAATGGATGCGGCAGCTGAGATCTTAGAGATTGACAATGAACAGCAGTCTTCACTAAAAGTCATCGCTGACCATATCCGTGCTGTGGCCTTTTTGATTGCTGATGGCGTCACACCGAGCAACGAAGGTCGTGGCTATGTATTGCGCCGTATCATTCGCCGTGCGGTACGTCATGGCAACAAGCTTGGCGCTGATAGTGAGTTTTTCTATAAAATGGTTGAGCCACTCGTGGCTGAAATGGGCAGTGCTTATCCAGAGCTAGTAGAAAAACAAAACGTGATCGAAAATGCGATTCAAAAAGAAGAAGCGCAGTTTGCCAAGACACTGGCACAAGGTCTGCGTTTGCTTGCCAGCGAGCTTGAAGGTCTAAAAGATGGCGATACGCTATCTGGCGAAGCGGCCTTTAAACTCTACGACACCTATGGCTTCCCAGTTGATTTGACCGCGGATATCACGCGTGAGCGCGGTATTGTCATCGATGAAGCGGAGTTTGATGAGCACATGCAAGCACAGCGCGAACGTGCTCGTGATGCAGGTAAGTTCGATGTCGATTACAGCAGCGTCATCCAAGTCGAGACGCCAACCGTCTTTGTTGGTTATGAGCAGCTTGAAGAAGACGGCGTGACCATCGATGCGCTTTATCAAGATGGCAATCCAGCAGAGAGCCTAACGGAAGGCATGGAAGGCGTGGTGGTATTGGATCGTACGCCATTTTACGCCGAAGGCGGTGGTCAAGTGGGTGAGCTTGGTGAAATCCGTACCGAATCAGGTGTCTTTGAAGTACAAGATACCAAAAAATCTGGTCAAGCCATCATTCATTATGGTGTGGTGACCATGGGTGATATCAAACCCAAGCAAACGGCGGATGCCCACGTGCTTTCAAGCATTCGTGCAGCCAGTGCCAAAAACCACTCTGCCACTCACCTATTACATGCAGCACTAAGAGAAGTCTTGGGTGATGAAGTCACGCAGAAAGGCTCATTAGTCTCAAGCGACGTACTGCGTTTTGACTTTGCTTATGATAAGCCTGTCAGTGCTGCTGAAATCATGCGAGTAGAGCGTCTCGTCAATGAGCAAATCCAAGCCAACACTCCTGCTCGTATTGAACACATGTCGATTGATGAAGCCATGAATCAAGGCGCGATGGCATTATTTGGCGAAAAGTACGGCACTGACGTTCGCGTACTAACCATGGGTACAGATCGTATCGTCGGTGGTCAGCGCAAGCCTTTCTCTATCGAACTTTGCGGCGGTTTACATGTACAGCGTACTGGCGATATCGGTATGCTAAAAATCACCAGCGAGTCAGGTATCGCTGCTGGCATCCGCCGTATTGAAGCCGTCACGGGCATGAACGCGGTCAAAAACATTCAGCAAAGCGAGCAGCAACTAAGCGAGTTGGCAAGCCAGCTAAAGGTCAAACGTCCTGAGGTCGCCCAGCGTGTGCGTACCATGGCAGATAAGCAACGCGAGCTTGAAAAACAGCTTGAGCGCTTAGAGCAAAAAATGGCCAGCGCTCAAGCTGCCAACCTACTCGATGACGTACAAACGATTGCAGATACGCCCGTACTTCTCAGCACCTTAAGCGGTATCGATGGTAAATCCATCCGTACGCTGATGGATGATATCAAATCAAAACTGCCTGATAGTGTGATTGTATTAATTGGTGATAAAAATGACCAATTAGCACTAGCCGCGAGTGTCGCAAAATCTGTTACTGCTAAAATCAAAGCGGGTGATATCATTCGTCATTTAGCCAGTGAGCTTGGTGGTAAAGGTGGCGGTAAACCTGACTACGCACAGGGCGGCGCACCAAAGTCTGATAACAGCACTGCGGTCATCAATGCCCTACCTGCTTGGATTGAAACCCAACTTAGCTAATCATAAAAGGCTTAGTAATTTAGGACCTTACTCTGGTTTACTTGGCATGGGATATGCGATCGGTTATAGCAACTATAACCAATCGCCATACATCTAAGCGGTACTGATACTTAAAGTTATGCGGTAGATATGGTATAAAGGTCAACGTTTGACAATATTGCTCATTCATGACAGTTGATGCAGTACCAATAAACGAATGACACATATAGGGCATAACTCTTACAATCTGGCTTTATCTATACACGCATGGACACGTGTCGCATTGAGACTGATCCATGAGAATAAAAGGTCATTAATGAATAATAGGTAGATTTTTATGGCGTTAATAGTACAGAAATACGGCGGCACCTCGATGGGCAGTATCGACCGCATCAAAAACGTCGCCAAACGCGTCAAACGCTGGCATGACAATGGTCATCAAGTCGTGGTCGTGGTCTCAGCCATGAGCGGCGAAACCAACCGTTTGATTGATCTAGCACGCCAAATCAGTAACAACCCTGACCCACGTGAGTACGACCAGATGGTCTCAACCGGTGAGCAGGTTTCTATCTCACTACTCGCGATGGCGATAAAAGAGCTTGGTATTGGTGCGCGTTCAATGACTGGTCGTCAAGTCGCGATCAAAACCGATAACGCCCATAATAAAGCCCGTATCGAAAGCATCGATGATAAAAACATACGCGAGCAGCTAGATGCCGGCAATATCGTCATTGTGGCAGGCTTTCAAGGTATTGATGAAGAAGGCAATGCAACCACATTGGGGCGCGGCGGCTCTGATACGACAGGCGTTGCGATTGCAGCGGCTTTGGGTGCTGATGAATGTCAAATTTATACTGATGTCGATGGCGTTTATACCACTGACCCTCGCGTCACCTCAAAAGCCAAAAAGCTTGAAAAAATTACCTTTGAAGAAATGCTTGAGATGGCAAGTCTTGGCTCCAAAATCCTACAGATTCGCTCAGTAGAATTCGCTGGCAAATACGGCGTACCACTGCGCGTCCTATCTAGCTTTGATGAAAACACTGACGGTAGCTTTGACCAAGAGTTTCAAAACAACGTGGGCACCCTAATTACGATAGACGAAGGAGACAATATGGAACAGGCAATCATCTCAGGTATCGCATTTAACCGAGACGAAGCAAAAATCTTAGTGCGCGGTGTACCCGATCATCCTGGTATCGCCTCTGCTATCTTAAGCCCAATTGGTCGTGCCAATATCGAAATCGATATGATTGTCCAAAACCTCTCGGATAATGGTACCACTGACTTTACTTTCACCGTCAATCGTACTGACTTGGACAAGACGCTAAAAGTGCTCAATGAAGAAGTCAAAGACGAGATTGGTGCCAAAGAAATATCAGGCAACAGCGAAGTGGTCAAAGTCTCACTAGTTGGTGTTGGTATGCGCTCACATGCAGGGGTTGCCAGCCTCATGTTCCAAACATTGGCTGAGAACAATATCAATATCCAAATGATATCGACCAGCGAGATCAAAGTATCTGTTTTGATTCAAGATCAGCACTTAGAAAAAGCCGTCAAATCATTGCATACTGCCTTTGGTCTTGACCGTGAAGACGGTGAGAGCAAAATCGCTGGGCTATAAGGCCAAAAAACTGTTAAAATACAGCTTTAGCATTGATGGTTATCTATTAACCGCTATTGACGACTTTGCATCGTATGTAAATAAATAGCGTTTCGTTTAAACAAATAGCCTCCAAATAAAAACAGTACTTAAATAAAATAGGATCTTTTTAGATCCTATTTTATTTTTTAGCATAGTTGAAATGAGCATTTACCTAATAGTTTTGTGAAAAACCGTGACAGTATCTGTTATGCCACCTATAATGGGGCTTTCATTTGGGCTAAATGAATCTACCTATCATTGCCGTGGTTTGCACAATGTCGAGTATGGTAATTGTTGATATATTACTTACTGAGTGCTGCGGTGATGTTCTGCAATTGAGAAGTAATCTGATGAGTAATAATCTGTTGATGCGACATAAGGAGTGTGACGCATGTTAATTTTGACACGCCGTGTGGGCGAAACGCTAATGATCGGCGATGAAGTCAGTGTGACGGTATTGGGCGTCAAGGGCAATCAAGTACGTATCGGTGTGAATGCACCTAAAGATATTGCCGTACATCGCGAAGAGATTTATCAACGTATCCAGCATGAGCGTTCTGTACAGTCGCAAATGCAACATCTTGAGCAAGGCAATTTTTCGCCGTCGTTCGATGATGAAGACTACTTCAATCGCTAATCTATGATACTTAATGCTCAACGACTAATGAGCATACATAAGCATTATATTTTTTATTTTTTAAACTGCTCTGAGGTCATTTATTTATGAGTATCCGCCAATCAGATGTATCGGCTCTACTTAATGGTTTGAATAAAAAAGCCATTGGATTCAATGATGTTATCAGCTTTATCGATGATTTTTATCGCTATTCTCCTGCCCCATTTGTCAACGGTATGGTCCATAATGCAGCTGGCGAAAATGAAGGTAGTGCAAAGATTTTTGGGTTCGCTAAGCATCACGGTCTAAACCAATTGGATACGCTAAAACTATTCGGCGAACATTATGCCAAAGTGCAAGCAACGCCTAACGGTACTGACCATGCTAATATTCGCAACTTTTTGCATTGGGGCTGGCAAGGATTTTTAATGCAAAAAAATCCGCTAACGGTTCGTCCTAGTGTCGACACAACTGCAATTTAAATATGTGTAGTGATTGAATAATTAATAAAGTAAAAAAAGCCACGCTAATGAGCGTGGCTTTTTTATTGACTGTTTATAGATTTATTTATTACGAAACTTCACAGGTTGTACCGCCCCTTTCGGGTTCGGCATATTAGGATAATGATGCTCGTGCTCGACGTCACACTCAGCGCCCACGATAGAACCATCCTCTTTCACTGGTTTATGGATATAACCCGTACGCTCAGCAGGTGGTAGGTGCTCGTGCTCCCATACCATCACTGCTTGCATGCAAGTTTCTCGCTGCTCAGCGGTAATTTTGCGACCATCAGGCCACTTACCTAACTCAATCGCCATGCGGAATTTATCAACCACTTCCGGTGTTAGACTGGCTAGTATTGTTTGTTTATCCATCTTGCCTACTCTCCACTACTATTTTTTCATCATATTTTTTGATGGCTATTGGACGATTTGAAAACATGCTCTAATAGATACGCTCATTCATCATCTATAATATCATCATCGACATCCAGACTGAATTCTTCGGCATGTACGTTCCAGTGCAGCTTGGTACGACAGGCTTCATAAAAGTCAAATCCAGGCGGATGCAGTAAAGTGAGCTTATCAGGATGCTTACGAATATATAAGCGCTGTTCTTGCTCAAGCGGTACGCTTGGTTTGCCATCTGCGCTGACCATCGGCTGCGTGCGATTGTCTTCGTGAATACGAATACAGACCTCACTATTACCACTGACAACAATCGGGCGACTAGACAACGTATGTGGGTGCATAGGCACAAGACAAATCGCATCCATACTCGGATGAATGATGGGGCCACCACCGGACAAGGCATAGGCAGTCGATCCAGTCGGTGTCGCTGCTATCAAGCCATCACTATGCTGTCTATAAACATCATGTCCGTCAATCTTCATCTGAAAATCGATCATATGTACCGATTTACCAGCGTGCAGTACGATGTCGTTTAGCGCCATGTCTTCATGAATGATTTTGCGCCCTTCTCGTATCTCCATCGTCAATAAAAACCGATGATCCAGCTGATAATCGCCCATCAATACTTGGCGTAGCTTAAATGCTGCTTCGTCAGGTTTGACATCTGCCAAAAACCCGAGACGACCACGGTTAACCCCTAATACTGGGACACGGTAGCGTGCCAATGCTTCGGCAGCATGCAATATCGACCCATCACCACCAACAACGATGACCAAATCGCAAATCTCACCAATCAAGCCACGTTTAACGATTTTGACTCTTTCTACTTCTGTGAGGTTAAGCGTTGGTAAGTTGGCCGTTTGTACATCCATGATCAACGTCAAGTTCATCTCATTGATGGTTTGGGCAATCTGTACCAGACTTCGCGTGACGCTGCGTTTACCAGCACGGCCCATTAAACCAATACGCCTAAAAGCAGGATTTTTGATAGCGTGGAACAGCTCTGACTCGTGTAAGTGTGGCAATCTTGCTGACTGCGCTGAGTTTTCCATAAAACGACTCGGTATAACGGTGAAGTACAGGGTAATAATAGCGATAAATGCGCGCTTAGACTAGCATGTTTATGAATTATCGTTGTTAACTGTCGTAACTGGCCCCATATAAAATATATCAGATGCCTTACTCATGCTTGCTTGTCTGCTTAGGTTTTGAGACTACTAGGTTGAGCTGTAACGGCTGTCACGCAAACACAGTTGACAATAACGGCGGTTTTGCTAAAGTAGCAGCATCTCTATTTTTATATTTTATTATTAAGGACTTATGTATGGCCAATCCTATTGTCAGTCGCGCAGAACTTGCGATCGGCGGTAATCCAATGACGGTCAAAGGCGTTATTCAAAAGACCAGCCTGTTACTTGGGTTATCAGCTATTACTGGTGTGGGCTTTTTCTTTTATGCGCTTATGGCAGGTTTATCGCAAGGTTTTATTACCATGGCAGCCTTTGGTAGCATGATTGCTGCGTTTGTTCTTGCTCTTTTTATTACCTTTAAACCACAAAAAGCAAAGACGTTGGCGGTGCCTTATGCCTTGCTAGAAGGTATCTTTTTGGGCGGTATCTCATTATTTTTCATGAGAATGTATCCAACTGTCCCAGTCACTGCGATGTGTGCAACCTTCGTCACAGCAGCAGTCATGCTAGGACTGTATCGCTCAGGTTTGGTAAAGGTTACTGAAAAGTTCCGCTCTATCGTGACCTCAGCCGTGATTGCCATCATGCTTGTTTATGTAGCACAGTGGGTACTGTCTCTAGCGTTTGGCTCAACCTTGCCATTCTTGTTTGAAGGTGGTGCTATTGCTATTGGCTTTAGCTTATTTGTGATTGTTATCGCCTCTTTCACGCTGTTATTGGATTTTGACAATATCGATCGCGGTGTTGCGATGGGTATTTCTGAAGACTACGAATGGTTGTTCAGCATTGGTATTCTTGCCACGCTAGTTTGGATGTATATCGAATTTATGCGTCTGCTCAGCTATCTACAAGACTAATCAAATAATTCGATAGTAAATCTGTATAAAAAAACCGCCTGAGCTATTGATAGTTGCAGGCGGTTTTTTATGAGCAAACTTTGAGAGCTATAGTTCAACTAAGCCCGTTTTAGGCGTAGCGCGTTTAACACCACAAACAATGAGCTAAGTGACATGCCGATGGCAGCAAGCCATGGTGGTACATACCCTAAAGCCGCTGGTATCAGCACGATACTATTATAAGCCAAGGCCCAGCGGAAGTTTTGCTTGATAATACGTTCGGTTTTATCAGAGATACGTTTGGCAGCAGTGATGGCTTCGATCTGTCCATTCAAAATAATACTGTCGCTAGATACTTGTGCCAGATCTGCTGCACCAGCAATCGAGGTGGACACATCAGCCGCTGCTAACACTGGTGCATCATTGATGCCATCACCCACCATCAGTACGACAGCGCCTTTAGATTGCAACTGCTGAATATGATTGACTTTATCAGTCGGTGATAGACCATTATAAGCTGACTGTATCCCTAAATTCTCAGCCATCACGAGCGCTTGCGGGCTTGGGTCACCCGTCAACATCACAGACTCAATACCTAGACCTTTGAGCGTATCGAGCATCGATTGGGTACTATCACGTACCTTGTCATTAAAATAAAAGCACGCCAGCACCTGCCAGTCATTTGTATCAGGTTTCTGGCTCGATAAAACAACCACTGAGCTGGCACGCTGAGCGACCAAGTCAATGTTCAAATCATTGTTCGTATTGACCTCATTGGCACTACCACTGGTTTTATCTAACGCAAAATTCACATGACCAATGCGATATACCATGCCATCAATCATGGCTTCTACCCCGCCTGCGGGATAATGCTGCATGGCCCTTGTCGGTGGCAGATGTAACTGATAGGCAGCGGTAAGCAGCGCGTGTGCAATGGGATGACGACTCCCTACTTCTAGGGCAGCTGCGATTGCCAATAGTTTATCTTTTTGTGCTGTTGATGTTGAGTTATCAGAATCAGTCTGGTTTACTGGCTCGATTATCTCAATATTTAATAAATTTGGCTTCCCATAAGTAAGCGTACCTGTTTTATCAAAAGCAACATGTGTAATTTCAGCCAATGTTTGCAGCGTATGCCCGCGCGTCGTCAAAAAACCATAGCTTGCCAGACGATTGGTCGAGACAGTCAAAGCAATTGGCGTCGCCAATGACAAGGCGCAAGGACAAGTGGCAACTAATACTGCCACCGTTGCCCAAATAGCTTGGCTTGGATCGACAATATACCAGCCAACAAACACTAAAACTGATAGCACTAAGATACGCGCCACAAACCAACGTGCCAGTTTATCTGCTTGCTGTGCAAGTTTAGGCTTTTCGCTCATGGCGCGGTTCATCAGTCTATCAATCAGCCCTATTTGACTGTCTTTTGGTAATGCCGTCACCAACATCTCAAACGGCTGGCTATCGTTTTGCGCACCGCCAACAATATAATCGCCTTGGGACTTAATGATTAAATCACCTTCGCCTGTCAGTAGGCTTTGCGAGACTGTTGCAGTAGGACTTAACAAAATACCGTCACTGATAATCTCCGAACCCGCTTCAACCAAAATAATATCACCTACTTGCAAGCTATGCGCCGTCACCATTTGCTTTGATGCTGCATCACCTGCTAACTGTGCTGTCACATTCTGTTGATGACGTGACTGCTGCCAATCTTGAGCAATACCCGATGTGAGCTGATGAACATTGGCATCAACACCCTTCATAAAGTTAGGCATCATTTCTGTCGTCGCATCTGATGCCTTTTTCGCCTCATCTTCAACATTGTCACTTTGTTGAGACGCATTGTCTCTGATCTGCTGCAAGATGCGCTCTGCCGCTGTTTTATCTTCAGCCACTTTTCGTACCAATACTGGCTCTACTACGACCAGATCATTGGCCATGGTCGCAGCTTTTAGACGGGCATTATGCTCGATATAGCGTCCTGCCAGCAAAAAGAAAATAAACATGCTGACAGAGTCATAGTATGTCTCCCCTTGCCCAGTAATAGTGGCGTATAAACTGGCAAAGAAGGTGATAATCAAAGCAAGGCTAACAGGCACATCCATATTGACCTGGCGCGCACGAATCGCTGACCATGCGGAGGTAAAGAAAGGAATACCGGCATAAAAGAAAACAGGCGTACTAACAAATAAAGACACCCAACGCAAAAAGTCACGCTGAAATATCAACATGTCGCTATATTCACCAAAATAAAGCGCAACGGCATACATCATTGCCTGCATTGAACCGAGTGCCGCGATACCAAGACGCAATAGCATTTGGTTGTTATGACGCGCCAGCATGGCTTCATGGGTATCTTGCCGATAAGGCTTGGCATCATAGCCAATCTCATTGATGACCGCTAAAATGCGGCTAATCGGTAACTTATCTTCATTCCAAATGACCCGCATACGCTGGTTGGTCAAATTCACCTGACACTTACTAATGCCTTCTAGCTCATCGAGACGCGACTCAATCAACCATGTACAGGCCGCACAGCGCAAATTATTAACAGACAGCTCCGCCACCGACAGCCCATCTTGCGCATATACGAACTGCGACTTTATCTCGTCATGATCATATACCTCAAGACGCGTCAGCTGGGTCGGTAAGCTTGCTGTACGGTTAATCTCCGAACGGTCAAGATAATACTGCTCAAGCCCAGCCTCTACGATGCTCTGAGCTGCTAACTGACAGCCCATACAACACATCTCACGCGACTTGCCTAGAATCTCAGTATGAAACGGCGGCTGAGGCACTGGATCACCGCAATGGAAGCAGTGATCAGCAAGGGGTAGCACCAAGCCATCAGTGATGGAGTTGTCTTTATAAGGATGATTGGTAGCAGATGATACTGATGATGGGATACTAGACATAGTCGCGCTTACTTCCTTTGACAGGCTTGCTCAAAATGCATTCATTTAAGGCAAACTTGCTCTGATTGACTGTACTGTACGTCGTGCAACAGAGCCACTTTTCATCACATGAATATCACTATTGTTAGTAGCACAATATTGATAACAAATGGCTAATAGCAAATAACTAGCAACGGCGGATTCATACAAAATACATCATGGTACTTATCATAGATTGTTATCTTACATGGCGTTTATTAACCCAATTGAAAGATGCTGATACTTGATTACAAGTATCAGTATTTTAGTAGAGATTATACTACAAGCAATCACCCTAGGCAGTACCAATGCTTATGGTCTAATACCAATGAATGCCCTCGCTGACGATGATAGATTGAAAAATTTGTCAATTTGCGTCATTATGAGGCAGTTTTTTATCCAAAAATGGTGCGACATCCGTGCAAAAATCCAATTTTAAGTTACCAAATACCAAGCTATCACCATCATCTAAGCCTGCTATGAATGCCTTACCTTCACAGCAGCGCGGCTTGGTATTTAGTAGTCTTCTCTTAATTACCATCATCGCTGGCATGGTGCTATTTGCACTGTATTTGGTCAAGCTTGATCGCACTATTACCCATAAGTTTGAAGGCAAGCGCTGGGACATTCCAGCTAAAGTGTACTCACAGCCACTTGAGCTATATCAGGGTGCCAATATCGATAGAGATACGATGAAAACGTGGCTAGAGTTGCTTAATTATCAAAGCAACAAGTCTTATGATCGTACTGGCACTTATCATAGATCGGGTAATACTTATTTTATCCATACGCGCGGCTTTACCTATAGCTCAAGCGATATAGATGCTGAGCAAGTCATCAAAATGACCCTTGCTGGCAATAAAGTTGACTCTATTCAAAGCACCTTACCTGCCAAAAGTGGCATCATTCGTCTAGAGCCAGTGAGTATCGGTGGTATCTATCCAGACAGTAACGAAGATCGAATGGTTGTCTCTTTAGATGACGTGCCTCAGCCACTGATTGATGCATTGATTGCCACCGAGGATCGCGCGTTTTATGAGCATAAAGGCGTCTCGATACGCGGTATCGCCCGTGCCGTAATCAATAACTTTACTGGTGGTGCTAGACAAGGTGGCTCGACCATCACCCAGCAGCTGATCAAAAACTTTTACCTCAACTCTGATCGCACCCTCAAACGCAAAGCCAATGAGGCGTTGATGGCGGTACTGCTTGAGCTGCATTATAGTAAAGATGAAATTTTACAGACTTATTTGAACGAAATTTATCTGGGTCAAAACGGCAATCGCTCTATCAATGGTTTTGGTTTGGCCTCACAGTTCTATTTTGATAAACCACTTAACGAGCTGCGTATAGATCAGCAAGCCATGCTAGTTGGTATGGCAAAAGGCCCAAGTATTTACAACCCACGTCGTAATCCAAATGATTCACAAGCTCGTCGTGACGTGGTGCTTGGTAACATGCTCGCAATGGGCACGCTAAGTCAAGAGGACTATGACAAAGCCTTAAAACAGCCGCTCGGTATCGTGGAAAAGCCTGCTGAGGGCAAGAGCCAGTTCCCTGACTTTTTGGACATCGTCAAACGTGAGCTCAATGATGTCTATTACTCTGATGATCTCAAAAATGAAGGTCTAATCATCATTAGTACCCTAGACCCTATTGCCCAGTTGGCAGCAGATAAGGCGGTTGATAGAAAACTTGGCGAACTGCGCCGTAGCGGTAGCAAAACCAAAGACTTACAAGGCGCGCTCGTCAGTGCCAATCCTGAAACTGGCGAATTGGTGTCTGTCGTCGGTAGTGGCAGTGAGTTCACAGGCTTTAACCGCGCCGTCGATGCCAAGCGTCAAGTCGGCTCTTTATTGAAGCCAATCATTTATATGACCGCGCTTGAGAGTGGTCGTTATAACTTAGCAAGCTCGGTGGATGACTCACCTATCACAGTCAATCTGAATGATGGTACCGATTGGAGTCCTAAGAATTATGACAACCGTGATCATGGCTATGTACCACTGACCACAGGACTGTCGCAATCCTATAACCAAGCGGCGGTACGCTTAGGTATGGAATTTGGGGTTGATACTTTTGCCAAACAGCTAAAACGCATGGGGGTTAAAGAAGAAATACCATCCTACCCATCGGCGCTATTAGGGTCTGTCAATCTGAGCCCGATGGACATGTTAGGTATTTACCAAGTCTTTGCGACTGGCGGTTTCCGCACGCCCATTCATAGTATTCGTACGGTGATCGACGATCGTGGCCGGATTTTGCAGCGTACGGGGCTAAACACGCAGCGCAGCATCCCGCCTGAGACCAACTTTTTGACCAACTATGCGCTACAACAAGTGGTGTCAAACGGTAGCGCCAGACGGGCTCAATCACTTGGCAGCAATCTGAATCTCGCCGGCAAAACGGGCACGACAAACGACTACCGTGATGCTTGGTTTGCAGGCTACAGTGGCAACTACGTCAGTGTTGTTTGGGTCGGTCGTGATGACAACAAGCCCATTGGCTTGAGTGGTGGTACTGGTGCTCTACCGGTTTGGGTCGATTATATGAAACGCCTCAAACTCACTCCAGTGGCGCTACCAGAGCCAGAAGGTATCGAATGGTTGTGGCTCGAGAACAACTCAGGCAAGCTGTCTAACGAACGTTGTGCCAATGCTCGCTACTTACCTGTCATGTCAGCACATTTACCAGAGGAAGCCAGTAGCTGCGCGCTTAGCTTGTATCAACAAGATCGTGCTCGCGAGCAATCTCAATTCCAAAATCAGCAGAGCGCGATCAATGAGCAACGTCGTCGCGAAGGTTTAGATATCCCAAATGGTGAAGCGGTTGATGCTGGTGATTCAGAGGACAGTAATGGACAAAGTAATGAAGGTCAAAATCGTGCTGACACATGGTATGACCGTGCTATTGAATGGTTTTAACATTGTTTTTAATATGTAGCGTCTGATATTTAAAAAAGGTCTCAATATGGTCTCATTTCTACAGCAGTCTGCCTCTGTGACACAAACAATGTCTTGGTGGCAGAAAAAATTTGCGTCAGTGAATGCTCTAGTTGTAGGTGGCATTGTTTGTAGTATGCTAAGCCTCAGCGCATGCCAGACTGCGCCAGATAGCTCAGCTGCGATGAAAACAACGCCTATTCAAACAACCCCATCATCACAGCCGCCAGTGACATCGACCACCACTGTGACTCAGGCACCCATCGTTGAAGCAGATGATGAGAACGAATACCCTATTGAGCCTTATACTCCACCCGAAAAGCTCGAGTCGCCGAAACCATTGACACAAGAAACGCCTGTATTTGAGCCACCTACTCCAGTGGTGACAGAGCCTAATCTGGGTATTGCCATACCATCGCGCAATGCCTATATCATCTCTGAGCCCTCAGCACCGTCACACAATGATCTACTGGAACAGGCAAGAAAAAACTCACAGCAACGCTCTCAACAACCAGCAAGCAATAACAGTAACTTGCCTGCATTTCGTAACTTGATGCAGGTAGGCGTTAATCAACTGAAATCAGGACAATTAACGAATGCTGAAAACAGCTTTACCCGTGCACAGCGCTTGGCCCCCAAGTCGTCTGCCGTATATTTTTATCTGGCGCAAGTGGCATTGAAAAAGAACCAACCTCGTAAGGCAGAAGCGATGGCACGTCGTGGCCTTAGTGTTTCTCAAAATGCCAGTCGTAGACGAGCGCTGTGGCAAATCATTTTACAATCAGGGCAAGCTCAAGGTAACTCACGCGTCGTTAGTGAAGCAAGACGAGCTTTACGCTAATAACCGCTCACTACAGTTATCATTTATCCAAAACATACATTTATTTTTTTTAGCTTAGGGTTATCGTTATGGCATGGCAACAACTGCATTTACAATGTGAAAAATCAAACGTCGATTTGGCTGAAGCGCTTTTATTAGAAGCTGGCGCACTATCTATTGCCTTAGATGATGCAGGTGATCAGCCTTTGTTTGAACCACTTCCCGGTGAGTCACCGCTATGGGATGAAGTCATACTGACAGGGCTATTTGATGCCACTACTGATGATGGTAGCCGTCAGGCTGTTGAGCAGCTTAGTCATGAAATTGCCGCACAAGTACAGGCTACTCGTATCTGGCTAACGGCTGTTGATGACAAGGATTGGGAGCGCGAATGGATGAGTAACTACCATCCTATCGAATGCGCTAATGACTTGTGGATTGTGCCAGACTGGCTCACACCGCCCAATCCAGAGGCAACCAATATCATTATGGATCCAGGCTTAGCTTTCGGTACTGGCTATCATGCCACGACTCGTCTTTGTCTTGACTGGTTAACAGAGCAAGACCTGACAGATAAAGTGGTCATCGACTATGGCTGCGGCTCAGGTATTTTGGGTATCGCCGCTCTATTATTAGGTGCACGCCAAGTGTATGCAGTCGATATCGATCCACAAGCTGTACTCGCAACCAATCAAAATGCGTTACGCAATCATGTCGGTGACCGTCTGCAAGCGTTCTTGCCCGAAGAGTTCACAGATTACTGCTCACAACATGATGTTTTGCCTGTAGAAGTGATTGTCGCCAATATTTTGGCCAAACCCTTAATTGGCTTAGCACCTTACTTTTCGACATTGATTGCATCGAAAGGTCGCATCGTATTGGCAGGTTTAATCGAGTCACAGACTGAACAAGTCATGGAAGCTTATCAACCCTATTTTGCACTCGATCCAAAGCATGCCTTTACCGCGCAAGAGGACCAGCATTGGCAGCGTTTATCTGGTACATTTACTAGCTAGCAACATTTAATTACATCTGTTACGATAGAGGGCAGTCAAACGTCACAGGTTTGGCGCCACTCTGTCGTTGCTCATGATTTATAGAATTTCAAAAAGCATGGTAGCTGTTGGTGAGTGGCTAAGCGGTATAGATAACCATACTTTTTTGGATTCGACCCTATGACCACCCCAATGAAAACCCAGTGCCCTCATTGCCAAGCTTGCTTTAAAGTGCAACAGAATCAACTAAATAAAGCCAATGCTACTATTAACTGTACTCAGTGCCAAAAAAGTTTTTCGGTCAATCAACACCTTATCGTAACCCCTGACACCTCCAACAGCTCCTCCACTCAACATACTGCTACAGCACATCAAAATGCGCAATCCAAGCTGAGTAATCGACCTGAAAGCTCCACCAATAGTCGTAATCAAGCATCTAATATATCAAATACTGCAAAGTCCTCACTCCATAAAAAACGTTCAGCTGATATATTGATTCATGATGACTTAATCTATGATGATATGGATATCGATGAGCCAGAAGACAGCATTGTAGAATACGACTCACTAGACAGCATGGATGCTTGGTTGACGCAAGTGAGCGATACCAATGCTGCGACGGCAACTGACAACTCGACAAACACATTTTCTAAAACCAATAATAAAAGCCAAGAGCAATTTGTAGCATCCCCTACCGAGCATACTACAACAGAACATTCATCAATGGCTCAAGAAGTACTGAGCTCAACTGCTGCCAATGACATTCATGCGAGCATCAACGACACAGCTGATAACTCATGGCTAGAAGCACTTCTTGAGGAACAGAATAAACGCGAAGCCAAATCAGTAGATAGCACAGATTTATCACAACTACTCATAGATATGGGTGTGCCTCTTAGGGACGAAGAAAATTCTGTTACAGAACGTGCAAACAAGGCACAAGCACAGTTTGCGCCAACAGCCACAACACATTCAATTGCATCTATTCTCTGGATACTTGGATGCTTAGTATTAGCACTATTGCTTGCCGCGCAGTATGTTATGTTTAACCTAGAGACGTTAGTCAAAAACCCTGCCAATGCGCAGCGCCTCCAAACGGTATGCTCTATTGCGGCATGTAGCTTACCAAGCGCTGATCTGACAGCTTTGACTATTACCAATCCAAGTCATCGATCAAGTCAAATTAAAACCACAGGTACATTTAGCGATATCAGCGCGATATTGAACAACCAAAGCACAAAAGCACAGCTCTATCCAAATATAAAAGTCAGCGTTTATGGGACAGACAACCTCATTGGAGAGTTTATAGCAGCGCCTAACGACTATTTATTGGGTAAGCCAAGCCAGCTAGCTGCTAGTAATAACAGACAACTACTATTTACCATACCCGTTGACAATGCACAAATTCGCGAAATTACGATGACACCACTTTATTGAATGCTATTTTTAGCAATAGAATGAGCCTGACATATCGCTGACTTTAAGATAGCCGTCAATCTGTCAGCGCTAGACGATATTAATTTGATATACTATTATTCTGACATCTTATGGTTTGACTCTTTTTTCATTTCAAGGATATTATCTTATGGCACCTCATGCACAGCATCATGCCCATCATTTTGCTAAGAGCTCTGAGCATCCTGCCGACTATAATAAAGAAGATCATCACCATGTCGCTCACGATGTTGAGTTCCCGTTAGAAAGTGCTGCGAGTAGCGCACAGCAGCCTTTGCGTGTACATGTTGAGCGCGTCGTTCGCCAGTATTTCGCTATGCTAGGTGATGAGATGCCTACCGACTTGTACGAGCTTATCTTAAAGCAAGTCGAAGAGCCTCTATTGTCAGTAGTTCTAGAGAAAACTCGCGGCAATCAAACCAAGTGTGCACAAATCTTAGGCCTCAATCGTGGCACTTTACGCAAAAAACTCAAAACTTACGACTTAATGTAGCACTGCTATATGAGCTCACCCATTATTACTAATCATCATGCATGGCAATTGAATGTGCATAGCTTTATCTATCGCGATATAGTCTACCGTTGTTGCCATCATCACCTTGCCAGACGTTTACGTCAGGCTTTTTTTATGGAAGATTTTTTATGAGTACAACCCCACTTGCCCTACTCTCGGTCTCTGATAAATCCAATATCGTTGAGTTTGCTCAAGGCCTTATCAAAGCAGGTTTTGGCTTACTCTCTACTGGCGGTACTTATCGATTACTTACAGAAAATAATGTCGCTGTGACGGAAGTGTCTGACTATACGGGCTTTCCTGAGATGATGGATGGCCGTGTAAAGACCCTGCACCCTAAAATTCACGGTGGTATCTTGGGACGTCGTGGTACAGACGATGCTGTCATGAATGAGCACGCAATCGAGCGTATTGACTTGGTTGTGGTAAATTTATATCCGTTTGCTGAGACGATTGCGCGTGCTGACGTGACGATGAACGATGCTATCGAAAATATCGATATTGGTGGTCCTACCATGGTACGCTCAGCAGCAAAGAACCACGCCCATGTCGGCATCGTAACCGATCCAGCTGATTATGACCGTGTACTGGCTGCTTTAGATGGTGGCACTGAGTTGACAACAGCTCTACGTTACGATTTGGCAGTGAAGGCCTTTGAGCATACTGCGCAGTACGATGGTATGATTGCCAACTTCCTAGGCAGCCGTGTCAATGAGACGCAAGAGCCAGAAAACTTCCCACGCACATTTAATGTACAACTAGAAAAAGCGCAAGATCTTCGCTATGGCGAAAACCCACATCAAAACGCTGCTTTCTATACTGAAAATCATCCACTAAAAAGCCAGCAAGCTTCTATTGCAACGGCTAAACAACTGCAAGGTAAGGCGCTATCATACAATAATATCGCTGATACTGACGCAGCCCTTGAGTGTGTTAAAGCTTTTAGTGCACCAGCTTGCGTTATCGTTAAGCATGCCAATCCTTGCGGTGTCGCGGTAGATAATGACCAAGTAGCTGCTTATCGCACTGCTTTTAGCACTGATCCTGAGTCATCTTTTGGCGGTATCATTGCATTCAACCGTCCACTGACGCTTGCTGCTGCAAAAGCCATTATCGATAATCAATTTGTAGAAGTCATCATTGCGCCTAGCATTGAAGACGGTGTGCTTGAAGCGACTGCTACTAAGAAAAACGTACGCGTATTAGTATGTGGTGAACTACCAGTACCAGGTCAGCGTGATAGTCAGCTTGATTACAAACGCGTCAATGGCGGCCTACTCGTACAAGAGCAAGACCTTGGTTTGATTACGGCAAACGATCTAAAAATCGTCACTGACGTACAACCAACTGAAGCGCAAGTGGCAGATCTGTTGTTCAGCTGGAATGTGGCAAAATATGTCAAATCGAATGCCATTGTCTATGCCAAAGGTCAACGTACTATCGGTGTTGGCGCGGGTCAAATGAGCCGTGTTAACTCAGCGCGTATCGCTGCTATCAAAGCAGAGCATGCTGGACTGGCCACTGAAGGTGCCGTTATGGCCTCAGATGCGTTCTTCCCATTCCGTGATGGCATCGATAATGCTGCTGAAGTAGGTATCTCTGCTATCATTCAGCCAGGTGGCTCTATGCGTGATGATGAGACCATTGCAGCCGCTAATGAGCACGGTATTGCGATGGTATTCACTGGCATGCGTCATTTCCGCCACTAAATGCTCCTATAGCATGTTGCAAACTGGCATGAATAGCACTACTTATATTTAACACTGCTATTCATGTCTAGCTTATCTGATGAACAATATAAAAAAGCCACTGTAGTCATACAGTGGCTTTTTTGCGTTTAACAATTAAGAGTAACTATACAGCAAACGCTTAGCGCCCTTGTGCATTTGCCATGTTGGCTTCGTTAATCTCAACTTGATAGACCATACGTAGATAATCTAAGTAGTCCTGCAGCTGGTCTTGACCTAAGTTGTCACGAATGATGCTGGCCGTTTGCGCTCTTTGCATATCAGATAGTGGTGACTGCTGCTCAGTCTTGATGCGATCACCAACCAATAGCGTTGCACCTGCCTCAGTTTCACTAGCGAGCGCGACTACGCCATCATTAGCAGCTTGCTTGCTAAAGGCCAATCCACGCTCTTTATCAGTCAGCAACGTTGTTTGACGATTGATCTCACCCAAAGCTTGCAAGCTTACCGATTGCTTAGCAATATCAGCTGGCGTTTTGATACCAGCAGCGACAGCTTTCGCTTCTTTTAGCGCCAAAGCTGTGGCTTTTTGCTGACGCAATATCTGAGTGATTCTTGGCGTTGCATTAGATAAGCTTAGTGTGGTCGTAGGACGATAGTTGCTTGGCTGTACCCATACCGTACCGTTACCAACTTCTATACCTGCCGTCACGGCCTGATCTTGAATCGTAAATTCGTCAAAGGCCTGTTTGATCACTGCTGGTTGCGATAATACTGATTTGTTGTTTTCTTTACGGTAATCTTTGATACGTTTTAGCGTCACATTCTCTTGCTGCGCAATATCTTCGATACTAAAGCCATCTGCTGCCAAATCATTAATCGAGGTTACTTTATCCGCGTAGACTTCTTGACGCTTGTATTCTTTTGCCTTAGCAGTCAGCTCTGCACGCATACTATCGAGACTTGGAATCTTTTTGCCATTATCTTCGGTGACTGTGAATATCTGATAGCCAAAGCTGGTCTTGATAGGGGCTGTCACATCTCCAACGCTCAAGCCTTCTAGTGCTTTTTCAACGGCATCGGCGTCACCACCAAATACTGACGGATTAAAGCGACCAATGTCACCGCCTGTTTCTCCTGAAGGATCATCCGATTCTGCTTTGGCCACAGCAGCAAAAGACTCGCCTTTAGCCAAGCGAGCTTTAACTTTATCTGCTCTTGCCTTAGCATCATCACCTGTTAACAGAATTTGACTCACTCTACGCTCATCATCAGCAGCTAGACCTTGCTTATACGCTTCGTACTGCTGCTGCAACTCTTCTGTTGTCACATCATCGACTTTGATGGTCTGAGGGCTAAGCTGAAGATAAGCCAAGTTGACCATTGCCGCGCTTTTTAAGGTGTCTTTATTGGCATCATAATATGATTGAATATCATTTTTGCTCAGTTTGACCTGATCAGCATAGTCCTGCCAATCAAAACGATGTACCCAGACGTTGCGTGATTCTAGTTGCAAGTCGATCAATTGGCTAACTGCCTGCATTGGATAGACGGCTGTACCAACGATACTAGCATTCAACTGATCCAAGCTTAACTGATTGCGAAACTCTGCAAACAGCTGATTTTTGGTCATGCCACGCTGACGCAAAAAGTTTGCAAACTGATCGTTAGAAAAGTTTCCATCAGCATCTTTGAATATGTCTTCTTCACGCAGCAAACGATTGATCGTGTCATCAGAGACTGTCATGCCAAGCTTACCTGCTTGCTGCTCTAGTAATGTACGATCAATCAGACCTTTTAGTACCTGCTCGTGCAGTACATCTTCATTCAATAAACTGGCATCATCAACTTGCTCTAATATTTCGCTACGACGGTTATTGACGGCAGTCTGATACTCGGACAACCCTACGCTTGCCTCACCCACCTGAGCGATTTGGTTGGGATCAACCCCGCCGCCAAAATAGCTTTCGACACCCAATAGAGCCAGTGGCGATAGGCATAAAATCAATAAAATGCGACCTGGCCAGCTTTTTAAGAAATCGCGCAATTTATCCATAGTTATCTCTGCTTTATTAACCTATATTGATGAAAAACCATTGTAATACTGTTAGGAGCTGTTGAGTGCGACCTGCTAATATCAATGCTATTTAAGCCGGCAATGGTAAGAGGAAGAACGTGTACATTTTATTAGGGGAAATAAGGTTCAGTGACAATACCTTATTTAAACAACGCATCTATCGCGCGCCCTATGATACGTGATTTTTCGTATATACTCAAAATATTCACGTTGTATGAGATAAACTATAGCGACAAAAAAAGCACCTAATATTTAGGTGCTTTTTCGGTACTTAGCTTATGACATCAGCCAAAGCGACCATCTACCATGGAGCGGCTTAGTTCAAACGCTCTTTTAGGTTTTTACCAGCTTTGAAGCTTGGTACTTTGCTTGCAGGGATGCTTAGCTCTTCACCAGTCTTAGGGTTACGGCCGGTACGTGCTTTGCGGTCTTTTACGCTAAAAGTACCGAAACCAACCAAAGAGATGCTATCGCCAGCTTCTAAAGCTTCGCCAACACTTTCCATAACAGCATTCAAAGCATCACCAGCTTGAGTCTTATTTAGACCACTTTTGTCTGCGATGCTATCAATTAATTCTGACTTATTCATAAAATTTCCTTCAAGTTTAAGGGGGTAATAAACGCTCACGCCAAGCATTGTAACGCTCTCGTGGTACTTACGCAATAAAAACTACCTGACTGGCGTATTAACAGGTTTCGCTTTGTTATCGTCTTTATATCAAGGCAGCATAAGGAGTGCAAGCGATTTTACATCTTTTTGTGCCATCAACTACGTATTTGACACCCAATGTTACGCAAAACATCTGCAACCTATATACAGGCAAACTGTCCTCATTCAAACAATGAATCAACTTATTTGTTTATTCTTTAAAACAGTTGTCAGTTGGTGTCTGTGCATTACCAGTCATAAATTTTGGTGTCTTTATCGACTGCTAGATTGTACTGTAATAATTTTACCACTGACAGAAACTAGCGTTACTTTTTATTATAAAGGCGTTACTATAAGCAAAATATCACTGCAAGTTTCGGGTAAAAATAAACTTAAGTTTATTATATAACTTTGATTTGCTAAATAAAAAAATGGATTATTTACATGAAGCGTTCTACGTTGTCTCACTCTCTTCTTAATATTATTCTGGTGTTCATCGAGTCGGCGCTGACACTATTGTTACGTTTGGATCCTGAACTACGTAAAGCCGCTTATCCACTTGCCAAGCAAGGTACGGTCGTAGCGTTGCGCTTATATTTGCCTCATGTTGAGGTTTTTGCCACCTTTAGTACCAAAGGCGTACTCTTGGATGCCGAGTTGCCTGTTGGTCGTAGCGAACCTGATGTCGTTATCAATGCTTATAGCATTCAAGTGATTAATGCCATCACCACTCACGATAGAGAGACGACCGAAAAATTACAGATGCGCGGTGAATCTGTTCAAGTACAGCTGGTCAAACAATTCATTATGCAGCTTGGTCTCGGCAGCTTAATCCAAGGTCTAATTAGAAAGATAAAAGGTGGTAAAGGTAAAACCAAACCGACCGATGCTGAAATGGCGGAAAAGAAAGATCATTATAAAGAGCGTATCAAAGAACAACAGACCCAAATCAACACATTAACCATCAAGAACCGCGAACTTGAAACCACAGTTAAAGAGCTACAGAGTAAGCAAAAGACCTTTATGATTATAACTGTGGTGGCGCTGGTCGTTATGATTGGCTCAGTCATCGCACTGTTGATGAGCTGATTTTAATCGAACTTAGCTTTTATCAATTGATTTTTACCAAACTATGATTTCAGATATAAATGAGCGTACAGTGCCTATTGAAGGTAATGGACGCTCATTTTTTCTCTAGATTGTTACATTCTGGCTTGTTCGATATTGCTACAATTTACGTTTAAATCATACATTAGCCAATATCGAAGTGTTAAAAATAAGATATCTCTCCCCGCTCATACATACATCCCGAACACCATTGTTTTTATCAATCATAGCGATAATCTCGATTAACCATTTAACCACACTTTAATCTTGACTAAATTACTCAGGATTAAGTATAATTGACCTAATCGTTGCACACATCGGGTTAACCATCTGTTGTTTAATAACGATAAGACACAACTTGAACGGATATGATTGACAGCTTTTATATTGATCTATTATTGACTGCATCTATCCCTTTCCAAGATCGTTATTAAATAAAAATGACATAAAAGTTTGGAGATAACACATGCGTTTAACTACTCGAGGCAGATATGCCGTTACTGCTTTACTAGACTTGGCATTACAGACCAGTCAACAAGAGAGCGCAGTATCTCTATCTGATATCGCTAAACGGCAGTCAATTTCTATCTCCTACCTCGAACAGTTATTCTCCAAGCTACGCAAACGTGGCCTTGTGACCAGTATTCGCGGTGCAGCTGGTGGTTATAACCTAGCCAAGCCATTGAACGAGATAGATGTGATGAGCATCATATCTGCTGTCGATGAATCCGTTAATGCGATGCAGTGTGAAGGACGCGGTGACTGTCAAGGTGGTACAATGTGCCTGACCCATGACTTATGGTGTGCACTATCAAATCATATTGAACAGTACTTGAAAAATATAACATTAGCGCAATTATTAGATATGGAAAATGTGCAGTCAGTATCAGAACGTCAGCACAACTCTACAAAAGATATTTCCATAAAAGACATCAATACCATTACTCTATCGAACAGCGAGGCAAACCCAGCATGAGCCAACATAACAACCTTATATACTTAGATTATGCCGCCACCACACCAGTTGCCAAATCAGTAGCGGCTAAGATGAGCGAATATCTGACAGTAGATGGCATCTTTGGTAATCCAGCCTCGCGCTCGCACGGCTATGGCTGGCAAGCAGAAGAAGCCGTAGAAACTGCTCGCGGACAAGTTGCTGAAGTCATCAATGCTGACCCACGCGAAATCGTCTTTACTTCTGGTGCAACTGAATCTGACAACCTAGCCATTAAAGGCGCAGCTCACTTTTATCAGTCTCGTGGTAAACACATCATCACCAGCAAAATTGAGCACAAAGCCGTGCTAGATACGTGCCGTGAGCTTGAGCAAGAAGGTTTTGAAATTACGTATCTTGAGCCGCAACCAAGCACAGGGCTTATCTTGCCAGAGCAAGTGAAAGAAGCGCTACGTGAGGATACAATTTTGGTATCGCTTATGATGGTAAATAACGAGCTTGGTACGATCACAGATGTGGCGGCCATTGGTGAAATCACTCGTGAAGCGGGTGTGGTTTTCCATGTTGATGGTGCACAGTCTGTTGGTAAAGTAAAAATCAATCTTGAAGAGATGAAGATTGATTTGATGAGCTTTTCAGGCCATAAAGCCTATGGTCCTAAAGGTATCGGTGCCTTATTTGTTCGCCGTAAGCCACGTATTCGTTTAAGAGCAGAGCAACACGGCGGTGGTCATGAGCGCGGTATGCGTTCAGGTACATTGCCTACGCATCAGATCGTTGGTCTTGGCGCAGCATTTGCTCTAGCCAATGAGAGCTTTGAAGCAGATCATGCCCATGTTGCAAAATTGCGTCAAAAACTCTGGGATGGTCTACAAGATATCGAAGAGATCTACCTAAACGGCGATCTTGAGAACAGCGTACCAAACATTGTGAACATCAGCTTTAACTTTGTTGAAGGCGAGTCATTGATGATGTCGCTAAAAGACTTAGCGGTATCATCAGGGTCAGCCTGTACATCAGCGACGCTTGAGCCATCATATGTACTACGTGCTATCGGTCGCCCAGACGAATTGGCGCATAGCTCAATCCGCTTTAGCTTTGGTCGTTATACGACTGAAGAAGACATCGACACTGTTATCAAGCAGCTGCATGAAGCTGTTGATAAACTACGTGCCCTATCGCCACTTTGGGATATGTACCAAGAAGGTGTTGATTTGAATTCAGTCGAATGGGCTGAGCACTAAAATCGAGCACAGACAGTAATACAGTTTCAAATATATTTATTAAACGATTGATCAGACAATTATAAATCCAGTTTTTATTAACTAAATGTTTGACCCCAATTATCGATGAGTAGTTAGATATTTAAAGTCAATACGCGACTACTCATCATCTAACTAGGAGAAAACCCCATGGCCTATAGTGACCAAGTTATCGATCATTACGAAAACCCACGCAACGTTGGTAATCTTGACAAAAACGCCAAAAACGTTGGTACCGGTATGGTCGGTGCCCCAGCCTGTGGCGATGTAATGCGCCTACAAATCCAAGTCGATGATAACGGTATTATCGAAGATGCACGCTTTAAAACTTATGGCTGTGGTTCAGCAATTGCTTCAAGCTCGCTCGTTACTGAGTGGCTAAAAGGCAAGAGCTTGGATCAAGCTGGCGAAATCAAAAACAACGATATCGCTAAAGAACTAGCGTTACCACCAGTAAAAGTGCATTGCTCTGTACTTGCAGAAGATGCCATTAAAGCCGCTATTAGCGACTATAAAGGTAAGCATGGCGTAGCAGCAGCGGCAGAAGAAGCCACTATCTAAACCAAACCTACTAGCGTCTGCGCTGTGTTTTGTTAGCAATGCTAAAGTAGTAATACATCAAATGGTTACTAACGCTAAAAAGGTGACAATGACACTTATGTAATTGTCACCTTTTATTTTCTAAAAACTATTAGCATATTATTTTGGCAAACTCGTAATTTCGCTTGCCAGTTTACATAGTTTATTTATTGATATTTACGATTAATAGTCAATGGGAGTTGGCATGATTGAAATGACAGAACGCGCCGCTCAGCATGTTCGAGACTTTTTGGACAATCGCGGCAAAGGTGAAGGTATTCGAGTTGGTATCCGTACAGCGGGTTGCTCAGGCCTTGCTTATGTTTTAGAGTTTGTAGATATACCTGATGAAAATGACACGCGCTATGAAAGCCGCGGCGTTAGCATTTTTATTGATCCTAAAAGCTTGGTCTATTTAGATGGCCTGTTGATGGATTATGAAAAAGAAGGTCTAAACGAAGGTTTCAAGTTCACTAACCCTAATCAAAAAGGTGAATGTGGCTGCGGTGAGTCTTTTACTGTTTAATGGTTCAATCAACTGACTTTTTTAGGTTTATGCACCCGTTGTGATGAATCAATACAAAAGATATAAATGCACTAATATATTTAGCTGAAGCACCACATTAAAACTTTAAAAACAAATAAAAAAGCAAGGCGTAAGATATGACAGACACGATTCCAGAAACACAATTTGATAACTTCTTTGCCCTATTTGAGCAACCTGTACAATTTGAAGTCAATCAAGACAGTCTCGATCAGCATCTACGTCTGCTACAAAAACGCTATCATCCTGATAATGTCGCAAAGAATTTAACAGATACCAAGCAAGCAAAGCAGCAATCGGAGCAATATTCTGCCATCATCAATCAAGCCTACCAAACATTGAGTGCACCTGATAGCCGTGCTGGTTACCTACTAGGTATGGCCGATCAAGCACAAAATCTAGAACACTCCATCGCAGACTTGGATTTTTTAGAAGACGCGATGGAAATACGTATGGATTTAGATGACGCTATTGTAGGCAAAGACCTTTTAGCCTTGCAGCAGCTACATCCTCAGATTACATCGCGCTTGGCAAACCAGTCTCAGCGTTTTGAGACTGCTTACCAAGAGCAAGATTGGCCAACGGCGATTGATGCGACACAGAAATTGAAGTTTTTGGTCAAATTGAATGCTGATGTTACAACGGGGCTTGATGAAGTCGCCACTGCTGCACATTCAGATGACGATGACCTATACGTCTAGAGAGCTGTGCATGATGTATCTTATTTGAAAGCTATATTCTAAATATTTGGTTAAATTAGTATCAACTATACCGTATAATCTCTGACTTTGAGCATGCTTAACTGCCAAATTTCTCTATGTTTAGAATAAAAGGATAGCGGTTAAGCAGTCATACTGAACATGCCATATTTGCCTCATTACACTTATTCATTTTATCTCTGAGTTATTCTTATGTCTTTAATGCAAATTGCCGAACCCAATCAAAGCGCTCAACCTCATCAACATCGTTTTGGCCTAGGTATTGACCTTGGTACGACACGCTCACTGGTCGCTGTAGTACGTTCAGGCAAGGCGCAAGTCTTAGAAGCAGGCGCAGCATCAGATACCTTGTTGCCTTCTGTGGTTTATTATCCAGCGACAGGCAATCCATTGGTCGGCTATGATGCCCTAGCGCATTTAGCAGACGATCCCAAAAATACGATCGTCTCGGCTAAGCGTTTTATGGGTCGTAGCCAAGCAGATATTAAATTCTCGCATCCTTATGAGCTATCTGGTAATACAGATGCTATGCCAGCATTTGTCACGGCTCAAGGTGAAGTGTCACCTGTCGAAGTATCAGCGCGTATATTAGCCGCGCTTGAGCAACGTGCAGCGAGCGCACTGCCTGCAGACAGTATCGAGGGCGCAGTGATTACCGTGCCAGCTTATTTTGATGAGGCACAGCGCCAAGCCACTAAAGATGCTGCGCAAGCCGCTGGTATCAACGTACTTCGTCTATTGAATGAACCAACGGCGGCGGCGGTCGCTTATGGTCTTGACCAATCATCAGAAGACAACAATAAAGAAAACTACTATCTTATTTATGATTTGGGCGGCGGTACTTTTGATGTATCTATTCTGAAGTTGAATGACGGTGTCTTTGAAGTATTGGCAACTGGCGGTAATAGCGCACTGGGCGGCGATGATATTGATCGTCTGATTACCAACTGGATTATTAAACAGTTAAATATAGATCCAAAAGACGTAAGCCTGCATGACAAATCAGTACTCGCACAAGAAGCTAAAGCTTACAAGCAAGCGTTGACTGATGCTGAGCAAGTGGATATCAATGTCACTGTCAATGGTCAGTCATACCAAGATGTATTGCGCCGTGAAGACATCCTTACTATCGTAGAGCCTGTTAGTCGTCGCACGTTAAGCGTATGTGAACAAGTCCTGCGTGATGCCAAGCTAACGGCTAAAGAGTTAGACGAGGTGATCTTAGTCGGTGGCTCAACACGTATGCCTGCCATACAACAAGTCGTGACTGAGTTTTTTGCCAAGCAGCCTCTTTGCCGTCTGAATCCAGATGAGGTTGTTGCCTTAGGCGCTGCCCAGACTGCTCACCAATTGGTGAATGGCGATAGTGACAATAATTTATTGTTGTTAGACGTGACACCATTATCATTAGGTCTTGAGACCATGGGTGGTTTGGTTGAAGTACTCATCTCACGCAATACGCCTATCCCTGTCAAAAAACGTCAAGTGTTTACCACCTATCAAGATGGTCAAACAGGCATGGTGATTCATGTGGTACAAGGTGAGCGCGAAACAGTAGAAAACTGTCGCTCACTCGGCCGCTTTGAGCTGTACGGTATTCCGCCAATGAAAGCTGGGTTTGCTCGTATCGAGGTCACCTTTAGCATCGATGCCAATGGTCAGCTGACTGTTAGTGCACAAGAAACCACGACCAAGACAGAAAGCAAGATCGAGATCGTGCCTTCTTATGGTTTGTCTGATGAGCAAAAAGAGCAGTTGCTTGTTGCCGGATTTAAACATGCAGAGGAAGATAAAAACGCACGCTCTTTAATCGAAACAAAAGTAGAAGCCGAGCGTGAAGTGTTGGCTCTAGAATCTGCACTCAATGAGTTTTCAGCACTGCTTTCTTCTGATGAGCAGCACACTTTAGCGGAGCACATACAAGCCCTGCGTTCTGCTCTTAGCACTAATGACTTGGCACTTATCGAAGCACAGCAAGCACAGCTTAAGCCGCATAGTGATGCCTTTGCTGCTCGCATTATGAATCAAAGCGTTAAAACCAGCATGGCAGGTACCAACGCACAAGATTGGTAAAATCCATACTCAAAATGATAGCTTAGTTATGATACTAAGCTACTTTATCTTATTTTTTAGATTGATTAGCATTGGACAAATAATTTATGCCAAAAGTTACCGTACTACCCCATCACGAAATCTGCCCAGAGGGCGCAGAAGTTGAGCTACAAGCTGGTCAGAATTTGTGCAAAGCGTTGTTAGAAAAAGGCATCAAAATCGAGCATGCCTGTGAGATGTCAAAAGCTTGTACTACTTGTCACGTTGTCGTACGCAAAGGGTTCAATAGTCTAGATGAGATGGATGATGTAGAAGCTGATCTACTTGATCGTGCTTGGGGCTTAGAGCCTGACTCACGTCTGTCTTGTCAGGTCATGCTTGATGATGAAGATCTAACCATCGAGGTTCCAAAATACACATTGAATCATGCAAAAGAAAATCATTAATATGATCAGTACAAACTACTTATAAGTTACAAAAAAGCCAGCTATTAAAATATAATAGCTGGTTTTTTTATACTCAATATTTCACGATATGACTTCCCAAATCATGACTTTTTGTTAGCACTATGACGTTTGCTTTTTTCAGCGATGTTCTGTGCCAATTTTTCTTCTTCTTGTTCGATACGCTCAAGCGCAAAGTTTAGACGACTCCTGATATCTTGATAGTCATTGTCTTTCATGTCTTTAAAATTTAGATGCAAGTTAAACCCTGGCAAGGTGTGATCTACCCATTTAGACAAATGACCTTTATTAGCATCAGGGTCAAGTACTTGCCATGCATTTACCTTGTCATCAAAGCCTTTTAGCTGAAGCGCTCCAACATGTTGACACTCATAGTTATGGCAAACATAATCATAAGTGCTTTCACTGACCAATATCTCATCTTTGCCAGCATTCGATTCGAGTCTTGACGCTAGATTAGCCTCTTTACCAATCAGTGTATAACTAAGACGATTATTGCTACCAAAATTACCCACGTGGCAATAACCAGTTGTGATACCAATACGTATATACAACCCCTCAAACCCCATCAGCCGCCATTTTTGACGCAATGTACGCATCTCGCGGCGCATATCTATCGCCATTGCCACGCAATCAAGAGCATCTTGGCGTGGGCCATTACTGGCGGGCTCACCAAAAAAGCACACCATGCCATCACCAATAAATTTATCAAGTACAGCACCATGTCTGTCAGCAATCAACGTCATGCAATGCATATAAGTGTTCAAAATATCAGCTAAGTTGTCAGCGCTCAGACTATCAGACAGATCGGTAAAGCCCACAATATCTGAAAACATAATAGTCAGCTTAGCACGTTTATTCGACACACTAACAGGGCTATTAGATCTAACAATTGGTTCCCAAATTTGCGGTGGTACAAAGCGAGTCAACTTATTGATGACCGACACCATGGTACTCAACCGTCCTCCTGCTTTAGAGGCACTTTCTTTATAGCCGATATACTCTTGATAAGTACTGCGAAACTGATACAAAATAACTATCATGCTTGCTAACAATACGGTGGGCGGTACCCAGCCTTCATCACAGTTCAACCCTTCGTTGTCTAGTATTGTACTGACATAATAAAAGACAATAGATGTCACCAATGCTACAGTAAATAATCTTAGAGCGTTATCAACCCCACTAACAATCATACGTACGCCGATTAAGGCTACCAAACTGAGCGATATCACCGTACAAAACTGTATTGACCCAATGACGACCGCAAATAAAATAACGACCATATTAGACGTCCAAAGACTGGCTTCGCGTCGGTAGTTATAAATCAGAATCAGCAAACTGGGTAGGAGAATGACAACCAATAATGCCATTGAAGTGGGACGAAAATCATAATGCAGGGCGAGTAATATGACAGTGAGTATTAAAACAAAGACTTCCGGATAGTCGAATTGACAGATTCCACTACCCTTTGACGACAGCTTTGGCTTTAATGTCTCTGTAAAAAGCATATTAGATTTCACTTAAGTAAGATAGGCTATCAGAGAGATAAAGATATATAAGAATAGTACACGCAAATCAGTTATCTTAATGATAAGTTATTACAAAAATATATTATACTTTTTAAATCAGGTGAACCCTAGGTCAGTGGTAGCTAAAAAAATACCATTTATCATTTATCTAGGTCATAAATTTTCTGGATAAACAACTGACAATGTTTGATTATTACAGAAAAAAGCCAGATATGACGAGTATCTGGCTTTTTTCTGTCGCAATAGTTTATGAAAGATTCTTCATAAATAATGCTTTATAGATGAGGTAAAGCAATTCAAAGTTAAAAACGGATTACATCTGCCAATCAAAAGGCATTTGATGATGACCACGTAGCGCCATCATTAACGTCTGCTGCATTTGTGCCAAGACTTCTTTGGTATAAGGAACCGCAGGAACTCCCCATACTGGATTTGGCCATTGCATATCATTTTGATAACGAACAATATGATGAAAATGAAGCTGCGGGACTTGATTACCAAGCGCGGCCACATTCATTTTATCTGCTTGAAAGGTTTTGGCTAGCTGACTCGATAACCAGCTTGACTCACGCAAGAACTGCGTTTGGTCTGCCTCAGACAACTCATAAAGCTCTTTGATACCCGATACGCGCGGTACTAATATCAGCCAAGGGAATTGACAGTCATTGATCAAACGACAAGTAGATAATGGAAAATCACCCACTAAGAAACTATCAGCAGCAAGTTTATGATGAAGTTGGAACATAATGACGGTTCTCTTGTTGTTTAATGCAAATAAAAGTACGTAAAAAATATCGAAGAAGAAGCAATCCGGTTATTTTATCAGTTATCCCTGCGATAAAATAGCACCATACACTATTGCATTTGTGTTGATTGTCTTAGCAACCCCGATGATAGCTTTCACCGATTGAATCTAGGCAGCTTCTGTCACCATATGCTCACTAAAATAACGTAAAAGATCTTGGATAACAGAGACTCGCTGTTGAGGCGTTGCCAACTTCTCGCTATGTTGATAACGAATACCAGATGCCCCATTCATACGATAATGCTGCCCATCTGACTGAATCAGCTTAATAATCGCCAAGGCATCGACGGGGGTATCTGGTGCAAACTCCAACGTCATACTACTGCTATTGGCATCGATTTTGTTGATCTTCAGCGGTTCTGCTTGCAAGCGCAGTCCATGAATGGCAAATAGCTGCTTGGTCTGGTCTGGCAATGCACCGAAACGGTCTATCATTTCGGTACGAATATCCGTCAACGCTTCTTTATCATCTGTATTGCTTATACGTTTGTAAAACAATAGGCGCTGATGTACGTCATGTAGATAGTCTTCTGGAATAAGAGCAGAGCTATGCAAGTTAATCTCACTGGTTAGCGATAGTGGCGTATTCAAGTCAGGCTCTTTACCGGCCTTAATCGCCTTAGTTGCACGCTCCAGCATATCCATATATAAGCTAAAGCCAATCGCCTGCATATTACCACTTTGCTGCTTACCCAGTATCTCACCTGCACCGCGAATCTCTAGATCTTCACTCGCCAGCATAAAACCTGCGCCGAGTGTATTGGCGCGTTCAATTGCATGTAGACGACGCTTGGCATCGCCTTTGAGACCTTTGAGAGAAGGCACCAATAGGTAACAATATGCCTGATGATGACTTCGACCTACTCGGCCTCGTAGCTGATGCAGTTGCGCCAGACCAAACTTATCCGCACGCTCAATGATAATAGTATTGGCATTTGGTACGTCGATACCTGTCTCAATAATAGTAGAGCACACCAACACGTTGAATTTTTTATGATAAAACTGCTGCATGATTTGCTCAAGCTGACGCTCTTGCATCTGCCCATGGGCGACCCCTACTCGCGCTTCTGGTACGAGGTCACGAATGGTCTCTGCCATACGCTCAATACTAGCCACATCATTGTGGAGCAGATAAACCTGCCCGCCGCGCAACAGCTCACGCAAGATAGCTTCTTTCATCAAGGCATCTGTCTTTTGCATGACAAAGGTTTTAATAGCCAACCGGCGTGCAGGCGGTGTGGCAATGATTGACATATCACGCATGCCTGAGAGCGCCATATTAAGCGTTCTAGGGATAGGCGTCGCGGTCATAGACATACTGTCTACATCTGTCTGAATCGCCTTGATACGTTCCTTATGACGCACCCCAAAACGGTGCTCCTCATCGACAATCATTAGCCCAAGGTTTGCAAACTTTACGTCAGGCTGCAATAGTTTATGAGTACCGATCACGATATCGACTTTGCCATCAGCCAAGTCCGTCAAGACCATGTCTTGATGCTTTTTACCACCAAAGCGAGACAGGCTCTCAATACGCACTGGCCAATCAGCAAATCGATCGCGGAAATTGTCTTCGTGCTGTCCTGCGAGCAATGTGGTGGGCACTAATACAGCAACTTGATAGCCAGCACTGACGGCAATAAAGGCCGCTCGCATCGCTACTTCTGTTTTACCAAAGCCAACATCACCGCAAATAAGGCGATCCATTGGCTGGTTTTGTCTCATATCTTCCATAACCGCATGAATGGCATTGGCTTGGTCAGCGGTCTCTTCAAACGCAAACTGACTGGCAAACAGCTCGTATTGTGACGGATCTATTTTAAAATGAATACCAACTTTGGCCTCACGACGCGCTTGCATATTGAGCAGCTCTGCGGCAACATCGTGAATTTGCTCCAAGGCCTTTTGCTTGGCTCTATCCCATTTGCCACTGCCGATCTTATGTAATGGCGCTAACGCTGGATCGCCGCCACTATAGCGACTGATCATTTGTAGATTGGCGACTGGCACATAGATACTGGCATCATCGTCATATTTTAAATGAATGAACTCTTGCTCACCATCGCCCACATCTAGCGTGATTAGACCGTTATAACGACCAATACCATGCTCGATATGAACGACTGGGCTGCCATCTGTTATCTCAGTGACGCTCTTAACCAAGAACTCTTCTGATACACCGCTTTGGCGACGACGACGCGTCTGTAAGACTTGACGACCAAACAGCTGCGTCTCACTAATCAACACCAAACGCTCAGGCACGTATACGCCGCGCTCAATCGGTGCCACAGTCAGACCGACATGTGGTAGTCGAGCATTATTCATAGCGCTCGTCTTATCTGCTGCTAAAAACGCTTCAAAGCTATCATATGCTTTGATATCAATCTTACCCTTAAACAGCTCAATGAGAATTTCACGGCGACCTGCGGTTTCTGCAACAATTAGTACAGGCGTTGCTGTTTGTTGTTGAACGTTTAAAAAGTCGAGCAATTCAGTTAATGGCTCAGACTTCTGATGATTGACTGCCAGCTCTGGCGGTTCTTCGGCGCTTAATGTCACCAAGCCTTGCTGCTTAGTAGGCGTTAATGGCAGTTGCGGCTGAGATGAATCTTTACCTTCTTTTGCTACAACGTCATTCATTGTAGCCAGCTCATCGCGTGCGCTTAGTATCACTCGTGGATAGTGATTTAGTTGTTCATTAAGCGCGTTGGATAATAAGTATAAGAGCGCAGGTTCGACGATAGGCTTATCAATATCATGTCGACGTTCTTCATAGCGGCGCTGGATTTGTGACCAATAATCTGCCTGTTTTTCGTTAATCAGCTCATCTGTGATAAACAACGCATCGCTTGGCAAATAAGAAAACAATGTACTTTCTTCTTGCCAATCTTTTAAGTCAAAAAATAGTGGCTGATAATACTCCAGTCCGCTACTCGCGATACCTGCCATTACATCTTTATGCAACTCAGACTTGCGGCTACTGGCATTAGGGAACATCGCCGCAAAATTCGTGCGAAATGTCTCTCGCCCTTCATCCAGCGGAAACTCCTTTGCTGGTAATATTTGGAACTGTTCGATAGGTTTAGAGATATCTGGCAATTTGTGCAGCAGCGACAGTGACTCTTTGCCCATGCTGGTATCATTGCCTGTCAACATCGCCTTGAGATCATCAGCGGTCAACGTGCGCTGGGTTTGCGGATGAAAAAAACGAATTGTCTCAATTTCATCGTCAAATAAGTCTAAACGCAGCGGAAAAGGCTGACCCATAGCAAAGATATCGATAATGCTGCCACGTACAGCGAACTCACCGGGCTCAAAGACATTATCAACCGCTCTATAACCCGCCTTTGCCAAAAGCCCACGTTGCGTATTGATATCGAATCGATCACCAACGCTCAAATCAAAATGCTGTCCGATCAACCAACTGGGCGGTGCGACGCGTTGCATCAATGTCTGTATTGAGATGAGTAGCACGCCTGATCTCGGCATATCTGTCAATAGATTGATGCGTTCACTAACGATGTCTTGATGCGGAGACAGCTCATCATATGTCAGTGTCTCCCAGTCAGGAAACACGTAGGCATCCACACCGCAAAATGCCAGCTCGGTCTCTATCTGATTGAGCTGATTTTGGTCACGTGCCACTACGACCTTTAGGCGCTTGGCAACATTCCACATAGGCGTTTGAAACAAGCTTGCCAGCCACAAACTGCTAACAGCACCATGGACAGGCGCAAGCCAACGCCGCTCGGCATTTTGGATGGGGAACAACTGCTGGTTAATAGGATCAAACGCGTCAGTCAAAGCAGTGATAGGCATAAAGAATAGGATCACAGTTAAGGAGTCAGAAAGCTATTATACGAATATTTGAGCAATTACCAAAACTTATGCCGTAACGGTTTGTCACGTAAAAGTTCACTCATTCATGATCGAGGATTGATAACGATTATTAAGCTTTAACTATCATCACATAAAAAACCCCAACTGATAAGCTGAGGTTCTCATTCACACTGGTTAAACCAAGTTCAAATTAACGGTTTATCACTAGCGATAATGCCATTGTTGTCAGCATAGACAAACATTCCCGAGTTCAATGTCAAATCACCAAAGCGGATTTCGATATCCGTTTGACCTTCATCACGGCGAGTTGATTTGCGCGGGATGCAACCAAGTGCCATCACACCAAGATCCATCGCTGCTATGTCATCAACATCTCGGACACAGCCATATACGATAACACCCGCCCAGCCATTGTCGATGGCCGACTGTGCAATCATATCGCCGAGCAAGGCACAGCGCATAGAGCCGCCACCATCGACGACCAACACCTTACCATTGCCAGCTTTGTCTTTGCCATCACTATTCAATAGTGATTTGACGCGGCTATTGTCTTCAAAGCACTTCACCGTCACGATTTCACCGCAGAATTTATCTTTTGCGCCAAAACGACGAAATGCCTTACCTTCAATATTTGGTAGACATACTTGCGACTCAGGATTGGCGTCTAGTAAATCACATGTGACAAAGTTCTCTTTATTCATCTCCATCGTTTCTACTCCTTATTATAAGTGATTAAGCTGCTTGATCTTGTAATACATGGTCATACTTGGCTGTAGTCTTGACTCAAAAATAATGCTTTATTTTTTCACGCGAGTCATTGCAAGCATTTTCTTATTTTCAATGATCTCTGTATGTTCAATCTGGGGTTCTGTACGGTATTTACGACGATGATAAATGTCATGAGCACTCATCGCCATTGCACTAGCGACGCGCTTAGCCGAGATAGGATGTAATGAGAGTGACTCTGAGACTAAAGGCGAGATAAGCTTAAAAGCTTTTTGCCCAATGCTCTCGAGTGGACGCCCTTTATGCTTGCCTAGTAATAACGACGGTCGAAATATCACCAGTTGACCAAAGCCTAATGCCGTAATAGATTGCTCAGTCTCTGCCTTGACTCGATTGTACAAAAAGCGGCTGTCAATATCGGCATTCATGGATGAAAGTAGAAAAAAGTTTTCTACCCCTTTATCACGGCATAGCTTAGCAAAGTTAAAATTGTAATCATGGTCTATCTTTCGAAAAGCCTCATCACTGCCCGCTTGTTTTTTGGTAGTGCCAAGACAACTAAAGGCATCTGTCGTTCGATCCGCACCAACGCTCGCAAACACTTCAGAGAGGTTATCAAAGTCATTAACCTGATAAAAACGCATGCTGGCATTAATATAGCGTGGCGGGCGCCGAGCGATCACAATCAATGTATCATAGAGCTCACTCAGCTGTTTTACCAAATGCTGCCCTACCAATCCTGTTGCGCCAATCACAATTGCTTTTCGCTGCATACCCTATCCACTTATATAACGTTAGAGGTTCTATATTGATGAAAAGTAACCTATATCAAAGCCTACCATTAGGATATCATACCTAAATTCATGAATAACTGACGCTATTATGTATGATATATTGTAAGAGATTTTATCAATCAGTTGCGCCTATTGATGTCTGCTATTGATTTAGATACCTTAATAAACCAAAATTCATGAGTTTACAGTACTTCTTTGCGCATTAATCATCAAATATATTGTCCTTAGTGCAATAATTTGCTAATATAACCGGCTTTACACGTCAACGCTGTTTAATTATTCCAAACAGTTCTGGCGCTTGCGATGATCTATTTGTATTAGATACTTTAATATTAGACATCGACATCATGTTTGGCGAGAGGCTGCTCGTCACCGATGATTGTTAAACCCATTATTGCAATCAACATTCATATTTTTATCTGTCTTTATCAAGGAGATACGCGTGGCTAATACTGCACAAGCTCGTAAACGCGCCCGTCAAAACACCAAACGTCGTCAGAACTCTGCGTCACAACGCTCTATGGTTCGTACTTACTTAAAACGTGTTGATGCGGCTATCGAAGCTAAAGATTATGACGCGGCTACCGAAGCTTACAAAAAAGCGGTACCAGTTATTGATCGTATGGCTGACAAAGGTATTATTCATAAGAATAAAGCTGCTCGTCGTAAGAGCCGCCTAAACAAAACAATCAAAGGCCTACAAGCTTAAGATTTGTATTGTCTAGACCGCATGACGCTTTTATAGCGTCATGACTAAAACCTTGCTACTGGTTCTGATACTGGGGCAAGGTTTTTTTATGCCTACTCGATATATATCTAGTGGAACGTCATTACCATTTTTTGATGAAATCTTATGTCCATTGCACCCCTGGTGGTAATAGCAGTTTACTTGGGTGATACCCTGCTGCACGATACCCATTCAACAATGAACTAATCGGACGTGTATATACTTGACCACGCCAGATAAAATGCGCATTTGCCTGATCAAAAGGTTTATCATCAAACCACAAAAACACCCCTTCCATCATTTTTGGCCAATCATTCCAATCGATCTCTTCCACATCGAACATCACGGCTAAGAATGCAGACAACAAAGTATCATGACTGACAGCCAGCATTAGATGCCCATGCTGCGGCTGGTTTTGATAAAAGAGCGAGAGAATATCAAGGCCACCTTGATAAGCATTTTTGGTGCCTTCAAGATTGCCTTGCAAAAAGCGATTGATAAAATTGAGTACACCAATCTCTTTAAATATTGGGTTCGCTATTTCAGGTTCAGTAACGAGGCTACCAGGCTCAACCAGCAGTGACTGATACGTAATATCACGCTTTAGACCTGCTCCTTCCTGCATGAGCTGCGCCGTATCAATACAGCGTTTAATGGGGCTTGAGATGCTATCAACATTGAGTGAGTATGGGAGGTGACCTGCTAACCAACGACCCCAAGACTTAGCTAGTACGCGGCCTTTAGGCGTCAGCGGCAACTGATAGCTGGCAAAACCATTGCCGTCAGAACGCTCACGCAAAGAGTGTCTGGTAAATAAAATCAGCCGCTCATTTTCAGGTAATAGTCTGACCGAAGAAATCATACTATCTGGCAGATGTGAAGGCGCAGGCGCACTTGGTGTGTGACTCGCAAGCTTGTCAGCAGAGACTTTTGATAAGGTGCTATTAAGATATTTACTCATAGTAGCAAGCGTAGCAGATTTTTTGACAGGAATGAACAACATACAAATCCAGTTGCAATATATCTTGTAAATATCCTGTTATATGTTAAATGGGATGTCTAACTTTTGAGCATGGTACGCTGTAACAGATAGCAATCACTATTACTTACATGCGCAAAATCTTGGCTAACCAATATCAACGACTTTATCCCACGCAAATGCCAACGCCGTACTGCTAATCTCATTAGGGTAAGCCCTAGGATTGACAATCACTCGCGTATTACCTATCCGGTAATCGAATGCTTCATGGGTATGACCATGCACCCACAAAGTCGGTGCCCAGTCCTCATGCATCCACCCAGACAAATCACTAACAAACGCAGCATTACTTGGTAAATTGGCATATTTTTCAGACACAGACAATGCACTGACACTATGATGGCTCATGACGACCGTTTTTTTGCCCAGTGCTTTGGCAGTGATTAGTGCTTGCTGCAACCACTGACGATGCTCTGAGTGAATTTGCATGGAAACTTCAGGTGAAAACATCTCTTTACCTGCATATATCTGCTTATAATCACGCATAAAATGCCTAGCAGCAGCCATAGTATCTTCATTGGCATGATACTGATAATCCGTCCACAGTGTGCAACCTAAAATTCGTGTATCACCGATATCAATATGCTGGCACTGTAAGACACAAACCCCTTTGTTAGAGGCAGCATCATAATTGTCCCAAGTCGCCAAATTTTGGTCAAAACTTAGCACATCTTCGTCAAAATATTCGTGATTACCTGAGATCGTGATCAGAGGAACTTGTAAGCGTGCTGCCTGCTCTTGTAACCACGGCATCCCTCTATCGCTGTTGGCGGTGTCTCCCGCTACTAACACGATATCTGCGTCAGTTTTAGGAATATGCCCAATAGGGTGTGACTGGCGTGCATAACTATCAATATGTAAGTCACTTAGTATTTGTAATTTCATATAATTCAGTATCGTCCAATAGTGTCATGATCAATAATTTGAGCCGTAAGCGTCAGCAAGCGCTAAAGCAGTGTATCAGCTCTTTCTTTACCATCAAAAAGTAAAAAGACAGCGATTTAGGCTGTCTTTTTGCTTTACTGATATCAAAACTTAAATACTTTGCAGTATTGTCTGCAATTTAGCCGCAGGGTCTATAGCCTGAGTAATTGAGCGTCCAATCACCAAATAATCAGAACCATCTAACAATGCTTGACTTGGCGTACAGATGCGCTTTTGATCGTCGGTATTGTCGTCTGCTAGTCGAATGCCTGGCGTGACCAATTTAAAATCTTGACCGCATAAGGCTTTGAGCGTTTTCGCTTCTTGAGCAGAGCACACTACCCCATCTAGCCCAGCCTGCTTAGTCAGCTGTGCCAGTCGGCTCACCTGAGCATCTAAGCGATCAGTAATGCCCGTTTGCAGTAATACTTCGCTGTCCATAGAGGTCAATACAGTCACTGCAATGAGTAATGTATCAAGGTTATTATCTAGCAAACGTTGTTTTGCCAAGGACATAGCCTCTAGACCTGCACTAGCATGAACATTGACCATCCATACACCAAGCTCGGCAGCAGCTAGTACCGCTTGAGCAGTAGTGTTAGGAATATCGTGAAACTTCAGGTCTAAGAATACCTCAAAGTTACGCTGATGCAGTGCCTTTACAATATCGGGACCACAGCGTGTAAATAGCTCTTTACCTACTTTGAGCCGGCATAACGCTGGATCCAATTGATCCGCTAAGGCCAAGGAAGCTTGCAAAGTCATATTGTCTAAAGCAACAATGACTGGAGAGTTAATCATATTATTCATGGTTTTGCCACATATCAGAATTATTAGAGCACTGTATTTTCAAAATCAACAACCATTTCTATGGCCGAGCAATTTAATCTCGCTTGCGCTTAGACAACGTACCACCTTCATTTATATGTGTGTCTGTATTGTCTTGCATATCAATCGATCTACCATAGACAGCCTCATCTACGGTTGGCGCACTGGCCTGACGGTCAATCACCACATTGGCTTGATTCAATTGCTCTTGTAGATTTGCATTTGCCTTTTGCAAACGTGAGATTTCCCACTTATTCTGTAGTACACGGAATATAAGCAATGATAATAGAATACCAATAATGATGCCAAGTATTAGACATAGAATGAGCAGTAGCCCCAAATTCATTGTAGGTGCTTGCGAAAACAGTAAATTGACCCCGACCTCGGTATTATTTGCTAATACCAGACCAAGCGAGTAAGCAAAGCTCAAAAACAGCAATACGAATAATAAAAAGCGCATGAGACAGTTACCTCAGGTTGGAATGATAGTTTTTGGTCAGTCAATCATTAATGAATATTAGCTGTGTGCTACTTTATCATTGACTGCTTCACGTAATGCTTTACCTGGCTTAAAGTGTGGAATCGCTTTGGCAGGAACTGGTACGCTCTCCCCCGTTTTAGGATTGCGTCCGACACGAGCGCGGCGATGATGTAGACAAAAACTGCCAAACCCACGAACCTCGACTCGGCCATCATTGGCTAAAGTATGGGTCATCAAATTTAATATTTCGCGAACGGCGTCATCAACGATGGTATCTGCCATGTTGTCACAATTCGCACTCAAATTACTGATAAATTCGGATTTGTTAATCGCTTGCTGCATTATTACGCTTGCCTTGTTGATTGATGGATAAACTGATAATAAGTCAAAACAGTATTATCAATAGAAACTCTAATAGCTAAATCAATAATAGCTCATATCAGAATAGTCTATTTGCACGAGTCATATCGCAACTCTAAATACACTGTCGCTCACATCTCGTTACTCAATGTTGCAAATGATAGCGGATATTGAGGAAAATAGGAATAAGAGTTTCTTTATTTAGCCAAAAACCTTACCTATTAATACAAATATCAAAACTTAATCATAAAAAAAAGCGACCGAAGTCGCTTTTTTTATATTACTTTTATATCAATAACTTACAACTTACTGCATTTGCTCTTTGATCAAATCACCAATCGTTTTTGGCTGTGCATCAGAACCTGCAGCGGCAGTTGTGTTCGTGCTACCAAGATCTTTAATCGCTTGACGCTCTTCAGCTTCGTCTTTCGCTTTGATAGACAAGTTGATGTTGCGTGTTTTACGATCAACGCTGATGATTTTTGCTTCAACGTCATCACCAACAGACAGATGCTTAGTTGCATCTTCAACGCGGTCACGTTGAATTTCAGAAGCGCGTAGATAAGCTTCAACTTCGTCAGCAAGCTCAATAGTAGCGCCTTTAGCGTCTACTTCTTTCACTTTACCATTAACGATAGCACCGCGGTCATTAGCGACTAGGTATTCGTTGAATGGATCAGAGCTCAACTGCTTAACACCCAGGCTGATACGGTTAGCTTCTGCATCTACAGACAATACCATTGCTTCAACGGTGTCGCCTTTGTTGTAGTTACGGATAGCATCTTCGCCAGTTTCGTTCCAAGAGATATCAGATAAATGAACCAGACCATCGATACCACCGTCTAGACCGATAAAGATACCGAAGTCAGTGATTGATTTGATCGTACCAGTGATTTTATCACCGCGCTCATGTTTCTTATCAAACTCATCCCATGGGTTAGCTAGAGTCTGTTTGATACCTAGGCTAATACGACGACGTTCTTCATCGATATCAAGGATCATTACTTCAACTTCATCGCCCACTTGAACTACTTTAGATGGGTGGATGTTTTTGTTAGTGTGATCCATTTCTGATACATGTACTAGACCTTCGATACCTTCAGAAATCTCCGCGAAACAACCATAATCAGTCAAGTTGGTTACGCGAGCTTTAACCACACTACCCACTGGGTAAGTACCGCTAACGTTGTCCCAAGGATCAGTACCAAGTTGTTTTAGACCTAGGCTTACGCGATTGCGTTCACGGTCAAACTTCAATACTTTAACTTTTAGGTCTTGACCAACTTCAACAACTTCAGATGGATGCTTGATACGGCGCCATGCCATGTCAGTGATGTGCAATAGACCATCGATACCACCTAGATCAACGAACGCGCCGTAATCAGTAAGGTTCTTAACGATACCTTCGATCTCGATGCCTTCTTCAAGCTTGTTCAATAGCTCTTCGCGCTCAGCTGAGTTTTCAGCTTCCATAACTGCACGGCGGCTAACAACAACGTTATTACGCTTTTGATCAAGTTTGATGACTTTGAATTCTAGCTCTTTGCCTTCAAGATGAGTCGTATCACGGATAGGACGTACATCTACCAATGAACCTGGTAAGAACGCGCGTACTGAACCGATATCTACAGTGAAACCGCCTTTAACTTTGCTTGAGATGATACCTTTTACGATCTCATCATTGTCAGCGATTTTTTCAAGGAAGTTCCAAGTTTCAACACGCTTAGCTTTTTCACGTGACAGCAAGGTTTGGCCCATGCCGTTATCAACCGCTTCAACTACGACATCAACACTATCGCCAACTTCAACTTCAAGTTCGCCTTCTTCGCTTAAAAACTCTTCACGAGCGACGATACCTTCAGATTTCAGACCAGTATCTACTGTGATCCAATCGCTATCGATGGCCACAACAGTACCGTTAATCACCGAGCCACGCTCGATATCTAGGCCTGTTTCTTCGATGCTCGCTTCAAATAGTTCAGCAAATGATTCCATTATGTCTACCTTTGTATAGCCGTATCCTGTCCAGCACAGTACGGATCAAATTTATGATTGCATAAAACGAGAATACTGGTTTTATATCTTATGCAATCATATATAAAAACGTTTGTTGTTAATAAGCGCCTATTTAAACTTACTAACAACAACTGTCTTACTTTATTCTATCAAACAAAATTTTATCAACCCAGCCTAATAAATAATTAATCGTTAAAAAAACACTAACTTCCAACTGTACAATTCTACATTAAAAACAGGGACTATAGGAAATTTTTTAGTACTTAATATGTTGTTTTTATTAACTATTAAAAAACAGCCCTTGATCTTGGCAATGTCTTTTTACTTGCTCGTAAACCGCATCAGCATCGAGCATTGAACTATCAAGTAACAAAGCATCTGCTGCAGGTTTCGATGGTGCGGTGCTACGGTTCTCATCACGATCATCACGTTCTTTAATCGTCGCCAAAATCGAGTCAAAATCTGCTGCTTGCCCAGCGTTAACTAGCTGGGTCACGCGGCGCTCAGCACGCGCTTCCGCGCTCGCCGTCAAATATACTTTCACATCGGCATCTGGGAATACAACGGTTCCCATGTCACGACCATCAGCGACAAGCCCTGAGCGTGTCGCCATATCTTGTTGCAACGTAAGCAGCGCTTGACGAACTGCTGGAAATACTGCGATCTGCGACGCATAGCCGCCTACGGTCTCGTTACGTACCTGATCACCTACCGCTTGTCCATTTACGATGATATCTACGCGCCCTGACTCATTATTTGGGACAAAAGCTATCTTTAAGCTCTTAGTAAGCGCTAAGACCGCCGACTCATCGATTGGTTGGCTGGCATCTGTAGTTATCAATCCAGCTTCGAATGCTTTTAGTCCTACGATTCTATATAGCGCCCCAGAGTCTAATAGCTGATAGCCCAACACTTGAGCTAAACGCCATGTGACCGTACCTTTACCAGCGCCACTAGGCCCATCGATACAGATAACCGGATAGCGTGCTGAATGGTTTACACTATCGTTTTTATTGAGTAGATCGTTATCAGATACGGAGACGGTCATAATACTTACTCAATAATAGTTGTTACCCGTATAGCTGTCATGCAATAGCAATGAAGCAATATTTACTAGTATATCAAATGCTTGATAGCAGGCTAAAAAATTCGCTACCAAATAGGGCGATATTATAGCAAAAAATCATCGCTACCACTAGCGCCCAAACTGATATCTTATTTATTAATCATTTTGGATTAAACGCTGTTTTTATTCTGTTTCGCTAATCGCCTACGCTCACGAAAAAACGTCTTTAGCAATTGACTACTATGCTCACTGCATAATCCTCTATGAACTTGGATATTATGATTATAAAAAGGCTGCATTGATAAGTCCATCTGGCTGCCTACCATGCCAGCACGTGGCTCACTCGTCGCATATACTAGCCTATCAACACGTGCGTGAATGAGCGCGCCAATACACATCGTACAAGGCTCTAGTGTCACGTACAAAGTTGTCTGTAGTGGCAGACGATAATTTTGTAGACGCTGACAGGCCTCTCTTAACGCAACTACCTCAGCATGTGCCGTCGCATCATGGCAGCCAATCGGTTGATTGAACCCTTGACCAATAATCTGCTGATCATGCACCAATATAGCGCCTACTGGCACTTCACCCAGTTTAGCGCCTTGGCTTGCTAGTCTAAGCGCTTCTTGCATCCATCTACCATCTTGCAGTGTCCAAAACATAAGGGATGCAAATGGTATACCCTCAAGTTCGCTCGGCGCTAAAAAATAAGATGCTAAACCTGTATTCATAGTATTTAGCATTTATTGCGGTAGCTGCCAGTCAATGGGCGTTTGACCATACTGCACCAAGTAGTCATTGGTTTTAGAAAATGGCTTTGTCCCAAAAAATCCACCGCGGTTCGCAGCCAACGGCGAAGGATGCACGGCGGTCAAAATAAGATGTTTGTCGGTATCGATATACTTACCTTTCTTTTGTGCTTTACTGCCCCACAAAATAAATACGGTATGTTCTGTCTGCTCGTTGACCGCGTCAATGACTGCATCGGTAAACTGCTCCCAACCTTTGTTTTGGTGACTGTTCGGCTCGCCTTCTTTGACCGTCAAAGAGCTATTGAGTAACAAAACACCCTGCTCTGCCCAGTAGGTCAGATCCCCATGCGCTGAAGGACGAATACCGATATCATCTGCCATCTCCTTAAGCAAATTATTGAGTGACGGTGGCTTAGGAATCGCTTTAGGAACAGAGAATGACAATCCCATGGCCTGCCCTGGCCCATGATAAGGGTCCTGACCTAAAATCACCACTTTAACTTGCGATAAAGGCGTGAGATTAAGCGCACTAAACATCAACGGCGCGGGCGGATAAATGCTATCCCCTGACTGATAAGCTTCTTTCAAAAATGCGCGTAGATTGTCCATATTTTCGGACGTTAACTCATCTGCTAATGCCGCCTTCCAGTCCTCTGGCAGACGGACATTGTCTAAAATGGCTTGTTTTTGCTCTGGTGTTTTGGTTGTCGGCTCGTCAAACAGCTCCATAGTACATCCTTTTTATATTTGTTATGACATGATGGCTCAGTGATTGGCCTATTTTAAAGGCTAATAGTAACAAAAAACCGTATGAGCTTTGTTGATGAATTATAGCAACAAAAAAACGGCTACCGTAATGTTACGATAGCCGTTACTCTTATATTCAAACTAAATGTTTTAGCTAGCCACTGACTCAGAGTCTGAACGTGGCTCATGAGTCTCGACCACAGTCAAAACAATCCGACTATCCGGTGAACCTTTTTGCGAAGATTTATCTAACTTCACTGTATCATCGTCTTGCGTATTGTCGGCTTTAGGGGCTAAAGTCAAATGAACAACGCCGCCATTCACCAAGTCACCAAACAAAATCATACTTGCCAATGGTTTTTTGATCTCATCTTGAATGAGGCGCTGCATTGGACGTGCACCCATAAGGCGATCGTATCCTTTATCAGCCAGATAATCACGCACATCATCATCAATCTCTAACGTCACTTGCTTATCATCAAGCTGTACTTGTAGCTCAACCAAGAACTTGTCGACAACTGACACAACCACTGAAGTATCTAGTGGATTGAACTGAATAATCGCGTCTAGACGATTTCGGAACTCTGGCGTAAAGACGCGCTTGAGCGCCTCAGTGTTGTCGCGGCTATGATCTTGCTGAGTAAAGCCCATAGAAGAGCGACTGATACTATCAGCACCAACGTTGGTTGTCATAATAATGATGACTTGCTTAAAGATAGCAACACGGCCATTGTTATCCGTCAATGTACCATGATCCATCACCTGCAATAGCAAGTTGAAGACATCAGGATGCGCTTTTTCAATCTCATCAAGTAGCAGTACGCAATGCGGATGTTGATTGATCTTTTCAGTCAACAATCCGCCTTGATCGTAACCAACGTAGCCTGGAGGCGCACCGATCAGACGTGATGCGGTATGGGCTTCCATATACTCTGACATATCAAAGCGTACTAGCTCTACGCCTAATAGATTAGCCAGCTGACGAGAGACCTCTGTCTTACCCACACCTGTCGGCCCTGCAAACATAAACGAGCCAATCGGTTTATCTGGTGCTTTTAGTCCGGCACGAGACAGCTTAATTGCATCAGCAAGCGTGGCAATCGCTTCATCTTGACCAAACACTAAGTGCTTAAGATCGCGATCCAAGTGCTCAAGAATGCTCTTGTCATCACTCGATACAGACTTGGGTGGAATACGCGCCAATTTAGCAATAATAGCTTCGATATCAGCGACATCGATTTTCATCGGTGGCTTTTGCGTTTTAGCAGATTTTAGGCCATCGGCAGACTGAGCACGGTCGTTTGCCTTTGCCGTCTCTGCTTCGTCTTGCATCTCATTATCGCTGTCTGCATCGCTATCGATACCTTCGACATCGGCATCAATCTGTACATCAAAGTCTTGCTCTAAATCTGCAATAAAGCTCTCTTCAGCTTCGATATCGTCGACATCAGGTACCACACCCAGACGTTTGTACGCACCTGCCTCATCGATCACATCAATGGCTTTATCGGGTAAAAAACGCTCGTGTATGTGCTTGGCTGATAACTGTACAGCGGTCACTAATGCCTCATCCGTGTATTCCACATTATGAAACTCTTCGTAGCGAGGCTTGAGGCCACGCAAGATATCGACGGTATCATCCACACTTGGTTCTTTCACATCGATTTTTTGGAAACGACGCGATAGTGCATGGTCTTTTTCAAACACTTGACGATATTCAGTAAAGGTCGTTGAACCAATGCAGCGCAGCTCACCATTAGCCAAGGCAGGTTTGATAAGGTTAGATACGTCCATATTGCTGCTCATTGACGAGCCTGCACCAATGATCATATGAATCTCATCGATAAAAAGAATAGCATTTGGCTTTTTCTTCAGCGCATCAAGAAGCGACTTCATACGCTTTTCAAAATCACCACGATATTTCGTTCCAGCAATCAATGAGCCAATATCAAGGCTATAAATCACGCAACCATTAAGAGGTTTTGGTGCTTTGTCGTTGATAATCAACCACGCCAAACCTTCGGCGATAGAGGTTTTACCAACGCCAGGCTCACCGACCAATAACGGATTGTTTTTGCGGCGGCGGCATAAAACTTGAGCGGCACGTTCAATTTCAGAAGCGCGTCCAATCAATGGGTCTGTTTCGCCTTCAGCAGCACGTTGATTTAGATTGGTTGCAAACTCAACCAGTGGATCTTTGCTGGTTTTTTCAGACGCACTGCGGCGCTCACCAGTCATAGAAGCACGTTGCTCAGATGGCTCTTCTTTGTCTTGACCATGTGATAAATATTGGGTCAGCTCAAGACGGCTAATACCTTGTTTTTTGAGCAGATAAACGGCATAAGTATCATGCTCTGAGAACATAGAAACCAAAATATCAGAGCCTTCTACCAATCGACCACCACCTATAGACTGCACATGAAAAATAGCGCGTTGCAAGATGCGATCAAAACTTTGCGTTGGCTGCGGTGACTGATCTGTATCTGCATCAACAGTTGGCGTGTGCTTATTAATATAAGCTTCAAGCTCAGTACGCAGTGCCGATATATTGGCATTACAGGCAGTCAGGGTATTGGCAGCGTGAGTATTTTCTAATAGCGCCAATAATAAATGTTCAACAGTAAGATACTCATGCGATTTTTGGCGCGCAAGCGTCATTGCTAAACGTAGAGAAACTTCAAGATGACGACTTAACATAACAACTTCCTACGGTTATATCTATCTTTATAATTGATAGTTTTATGAATGAGTTAGTAAGTAAATCAGGGCGATAGATCGATTGTTCAAGGGCAAGATTCGTATAATTAAAAAATCATGGATATATCATTTGGACCATAGACTGTGTGACGAATGCTGTAATCTATCTATCAGTTAGCAGTGATTGTGATAATTCATAGTCGCTTTTCTTTATATCAACACGATACTTCGACAGAGTCAATCTATTAACGCAGACTAAAGTGTATCAAAGCATACTACGAGTACATAACGAAGAATGTGAGAGCGACGAGAAGCTTAAAGAGCTAATGTGGATAAAAGGTAAGTAGATGAACGAGGATATTAATAACGAGTGATCGAAAGGTTGTAAAAATTATTGAGAAGCCTAGTTAGTATATAAGGATATATTACAATAAAATCAAGACTATAAGAGCGATATAATCACTGACATGCTTAATCAAATATGGGTATCTAAAGCGAGGCTGTAAAAATAGATGGCTTAGCTCACTTTGAGAGCGAGCTGCTATAACGACTGGATGAGAACAAAAAACGATTAGGTATGGCAGTGAGAGCTGATGTGAGAATAAGATATAGTGTCTTGCTATCCTTTTACTCGCCTTGATGTGGCTCAATTTGGGTTAATAGTGGATAGCCCTCGCGATGTGCCAGACTATTTACTTTTTTGGCCTTGGTCTCAGCGATATCCTTGGGATAAATACCAGCAATACCTTTGCTACTATTGTGAATCGTTAGCATAATTTCGACCGCAGAGTCCATACTATGGCGGAACTCTGACTGCAAAATATAGACGACAAACTCCATTGGCGTGTAATTGTCATTATACATAACCACCGCATACATAGGCGGTTTAGCAATTTCTGGCTCAGCAACCAGCACATCTGCTTGCGGTGACGTTTCACCTTCTGTGTCACCGTCCTGTGCGCGATGGGCAGGCATATTTGGAAAATGCCAATCAGCAACCGTTGGCGTAGCTTGTAATATCATTTTTTTCATCATAATCAAAGTATAATTATAAGGTAAGTTTGGAATAAGAGAAGTTAGCTAGGCAGGCGATGAAACATCAAGCACTATGACTATATATAGACATGGTGCTTTGTTTTCAACTATATCATCGCTGTTTGGTATTTATTAAGACTTGTATTTACTAGGGAACAATCGGGCTTTCATCAACTTCTGGCAAGTCTAAAAGTGATGGTAGCATGTTATCAACCTTATCACCGAGCTTCCAATCGTACAATTGCTCTACTGTTTGGCCACCTGCTTGCAAGCTCAATTTTGCTTGTAAAGGTTTAAAACCTGAGGGCATCATAAAACGACCGCGTATACGAACAATACCTTCGATCGCATAGCTTGCAGGATCTAAGGGCACTTCTACAAGGTCATCATTATTGAGTAACGTCAAGGTTGGCTGGAGTCGTTTGGCTTGACCGTCGCTACTGAGCATACCAATATCAAAACCATACTCAAAAGCATTTTCGGGCAGCGGTTCAATCTTAGCGCCCAATATTTGTAGCGGCATGCCACCTTTCTCAGCAATCACATCAGCATATATCTCATTAAGCTGTGAGACCTGCCTGTTTTCTACTGTCAATGATTGCTGGTTTTCACGCAGCTCTTTTAGATTTGCGAGACTTATGGCCAGCTCTTGCTTGGCTGTCGCGGCTTGATTGGTCGCGATTTTATTACTAAGACGCAAATCTTCTAGCGCTTTTGTCGCTTCTGTACCATCGATAATCGCTTGCTGAGCTTGCGTTTCCATCGAATGAAAACCACGCTGATAGCCCAGCTTATGTCCGAATAGCAATCCAGCCACGGCAGTCACTAATATCACTACTACAAATAAAGCCAATACTAATGTAGACGCGCCTCGTTGAGTGCTACCGATATCACTCATAAAGCCATTACTATTTTTATCGGAATGCGTTTTGCACGCCAAACCATATAGAACAGAATCTTGACACGATAGACGTGATGACTTTAAAAAAAAGCGTCGTTCAAGCTTAACATGCATTTAGATGGTATCTCTTAAGAGTAAAGGCAAGTTATTATAGCGGAATTTATAATCAATACCTAGTACCATAAATATGAATGACTTAGCGACAAAAAAGTCAGCATTAAGGTACGATAGGTGCAAAATTGAGTCCCATCGATTCATCAAATCCAAACATCACATTCATATTTTGGACAGCCTGCCCTGCGGCACCTTTTACCAAATTGTCTTGCACCACAATGACCGTCAGCTCAGCACGCTCGTTGTCTTGATGTACTGCGATACGTAGACGATTACTAGCACGCACACTGCGCGTGTCTGGATAAACACCTTTTGGCATGACATCAACAAAACCTTCTGATGCATAGCTGTCCTCAAACACTTGCTGCCAATCGATAGCCGCACCTGCATCGGTCAGCTCCATGTGAATTGAGCTCAGCATACCGCGTATCATAGGCACTAAGTGCGGTAAAAAGCGAATGCGATGTGTAAACTGACTGTCTAGTAACTGCGCCACACCCTGCTCAATCTCCGGCAAGTGGCGATGACCTTCAACGCTATAGGCTTTAAAATTATCCGTTGTTTCCGCATAATTAAGTGCCAGTGACGCTTGCCGACCAGCACCTGATACACCAGATTTGGCGTCAATGACAATGCGAGATTCAACCAGTCTTTCTGCTTGCTCATTTTGTGCTTCGATAACAGGTTTTAAACCCAAAATCGCAGTAGTCGGATAGCAGCCAGGGTTACCGACCAATAAAGCGCTGGCAAGCTTATCACGATTGATTTCAGGCAAACCGTAAACTGCTGTCTTCAACAGATCAGGACAAGCATGAGATTGTTTGTACCAGTGCTCAAACTCCGTCAATGATTGCAGGCGAAAATCAGCTGCCAAATCGATGACTTTTACGCCAGCTTGGGTCAGCGCTTCTGCTTGCTTCATCGCAACACCATGCGGAGTCGCAAAAAATACAACATCACATTTTTGCAATGCAGCAAGCGTATTGTCACCTAAGTCACTGAAAACAATATCTGAGATACCGCGTAAGCTTGGGAAGATTTCATCAGCGCGAGTGCCAGCTTCGCTACGCGAGGTTAGCAAATCAATAGACACTTCAGGGTGAGCAGATAGTAAGCGAATAAGCTCAATACCTGTGTAACCTGTACCACCGACAATCGCTGCTGAAATCATAAATTATCCTTATTCTTAGTAAGCACTCATTATATCTAATAAATTCTATATTTTTATCTAGCTTACAAAGCCATATAGACATAAAACCAGTCTGTCAATCCTACCGTCTCTGAATACCATAGCTTTGAATACCGTGGCTTTTAGATCTTGTAGTCATGTACCGCATCAACAAAGACTTTGGCATTGTCAGGATTCACCCACTGGGTAATACCATGACCTAAGTTTGCAATGTAGCCAGTTTTTTCGCCATTAGCATAGGCGCGATCAAGCATCGCATTCACTTCAGAGCGGATAGTGGCGGGTGATCCGTATAACGTTGCCGGATCTAAATTGCCTTGAATGGCTTTGCTGCTTTGTAGCTTCTTATGCTTTTTGGTTAACTCACGCTGGCTCTCAGTCAGTACTTGACGCGCGCGGTCAAGCGGCATCGTCCAATCTAAACCTAAAGCGTCAGCTTCACTATCAGCCTGAATATCAAGCCATAACCCGCCACCTTTGGTAAATAATACCACCGGTACTTGCGGATGACGCTGCTTTAGTTCAGCCACGATACGCTTGTTGTAATTGTGCGAAAACTCGATAAATTGACGATGACCAAGCGCCCCGCCCCAACTGTCAAATATTTGTACGATCTGAGCTCCGGCCACAATTTGTGCATCGAGATAGTCAATGACCGAAGTCACAAGCTTGTCTAATAACTGATGTAAAAAATCAGGATCGCTATACAAAAAGCCTTTGGTATAACGATAATCCTTTGAACTACCACCTTCTATCATATATGTAGCAAGCGTCCATGGACTACCAGAAAACCCAAATAAAGGCACTTGACCATTTAGCGCTTTGCGAATGCTGGTCACGGCGCGCATTACATAGTCAAGAGAATCATTAGGCTCAAGTACTGGCAATCTATCAAGATCAGCCTGCTTGCGAATCGGGTACTTAAACTTAGGACCTTCGCCAGTCTCAAAATACAAACCTAATCCCATGGCATCAGGAATGGTCAAGATGTCACTAAATAAGATCGCAGCATCTAAGTCATAACGACGTAACGGTTGGAGCGTCACTTCAGTAGCACGATCTGTATCTTTGCACAGGCTCATAAAGTCGCCGGCTTCAGCACGAGTGGCTTTGTACTCTGGTAAGTAACGACCAGCTTGGCGCATCATCCAAACTGGCGTGGTATCGATGGGCTCAAAGCGTAATGCACGTAGCAGCCTGTCGTTTTTTAGTGGTGCAAATTGCTGCTGAATCGAGTCACTCTTGTCTGAAGCACTCATGTACAAATCTCCAAAACAACATAGTATCCATATTTATAAATAGATACTGTGCTGGATAAAATAGGTTGAATAAAATAACAATAAATATTTATAAGCTATAAAAAACAGCCGTGCTATATCATGAATACGTTATACAGTTATCGCAAGATTGTCACGATGCACCATCACCACACGGTCTTCGTTACTACCGAAGATTTTGTCAAACTTCTCTGTACGCTCACGGGCAACACGGTGCGCCTCATGCGATGAGAAATTTACCTGACCAACGGCTATACGCTCGCCAGTGTCTTGATGAACAATTTCTACCACATCACCTTCATCAAAGCCGCCACGAACTTCTACAACGCCTACTGGCAGTAAGCTTCTGTTGTGTTCAGTCAATGCTTTTGCGGCACCTGCATCAACGACCAAGCTACCTGACATACGCAAATGCGCAGCAAGCCATTGTTTCCGAGCGATGATTTTATCTTCTTCGTTGGTGGTCAATAATGTACCGACTGCCTCACCTGAAACAACACGAGTGATCACATCATCGATAGCACCGCTCACAATAACGGTTGGGCAACCACCCATTGCTGCAAGACGACCAGCACGAATTTTAGTTAACATACCACCGCGCCCAAGCTTGCCACCGTCACCTGCAATATCAAATAAATAATCGGCCATGGCACGTTCTTGACGAATCATCTTGGCATCAGGATTGTCACGTGGGTTATCAGTGAACACGCCTTCTTGATCGGTTAAGATGATGTACAAATCTGCATTAACCATCGCGGCTGCCATCGCACCCAACGTGTCATTATCGCCAAATTTAATCTCATCAATGGTAATGGTGTCATTTTCGTTAATGACCGGTAGCACACGCCATTCTAATAGTTGCGTGAGCGCGCCTGTAGTATTGAGATAACGGCTACGATTGGACAAGTCATCATGAGTCAATAAGAGCTGTGAGCTTTGAATTCCATGCTGAATCAGTGCTGACCACCATGTTTCAATCAGTCCCATTTGACCAATAGAAGCGCAGGCTTGTAATGCTGCCAGTTTTTTAGGGCGTTCCTCAAGGTCCATACGTACCACACCTTCAGCAACGGCACCTGACGATACCAGCAGCACTTCAACACCTTTTTTGTGCAGCTTAGCAATCTGCTTTGCCCACTCATATATGGCAGTACGATCCAACCCTCGACCATTATTTGTCAATAATGATGAGCCAATCTTGACAATAACGCGCTGAATATCAAAGTTGCGAGATTGTTTAACAAATCTTGCTTCTTCGGTCGTGTTTGCTATGTCATCTGCCATATAAACTCCTTTTTTTCATATCAATTGATTGTAGGGATTAAATTCACAATTCAAGTATAACCGCTTAAGCATACTAGCTTAAGGAACGTACATTACCTCAACACCATCGTCGTCATCATCCAAATCGGACAAATCTAAGCCTTCACGCGCGGCTTTACGAGCTGCACGATATGCTTCACGCTGTGCTTCAGTGTTTAGACGCACTTCGGCTTCTAAACGCTCAAAACGTTCTTTTTGTGCTTCAGCGAATATAGGATCTTCTATTTCACGCTCGCGCTCAAGTTCAATATCATTCATTAAATGATATTTTACTGCATCAACACCTTCACCAGTCAGCGTTGCTGTACGGAAAACCATACCTGTCCAACCAAGCTCTGCCACGATATGTGTACAAAGCGCGTTCAAGTCTTCATCATTGACCTGATCGATTTTGTTCAATACCAAAATTTGTGGTAAGTTGGCCAATTCAGGTGAAAAACGCTCAAGCTCATTTAGGATAACGCGGGCGTTCTCGACCGGGTCGCTACCATCAACAGGCTTGACATCGACTAAGTGTAACAGACGACGCGTACGCGCAACATGTTTTAAGAAGCGAATACCAAGTCCTGCGCCTTCTGATGCGCCTTCAATAAGACCAGGGATATCTGCCATCACGAACGAACGATGACGACCAATATCGACCACACCCAAGTTTGGTACTAGCGTGGTAAACGGATAATCAGCCACTTTTGGTCTAGCAGCAGAGACTTGACGGATAAAGGTCGACTTACCCGCGTTAGGCAAACCAATCAAGCCAACATCAGCCACAACTTTTAGCTCAAACTTAAGAACTTTTAACTCACCCTCAAAACCAGACGTGGCTTTACGCGGTGCTTGGTTGGTTGAGCTTTTGAAATGGGTATTACCCAGACCACCGTCACCACCTTTAGCGACCAATAGCGTCTGGCCAATTTCAATCAAATCACCGAGTACTTCATCAGTTTCGGTATCCACGACCGTTGTACCAACTGGTACTGGTAAATACAAATCATCTGATCCTTTGCCTGAGCAGTTTCTGCTATGACCGTTTTCAGCGCGCATGGCATCATGACGACGCGTATAGCGATAGTCAACTAGAGTGTTGGTGTTGTCCTCTGCAATGACATAAATATCTCCGCCCTTGCCACCATCGCCACCATCCGGTCCACCACGTGGGACATATTTTTCTCGGCGAAAACTGGCGATTCCGTTACCACCGTCACCTGCTTTTACCGTTACGACGGCTTCATCAATAAATCGCATCTTACGTTCCTTAATTCACAATCCAGTCTATGACTGGTGACAACCAGCGGTTGTATTTTGAGGTTTTGCTATATCGTTCTGACAAAATGAGCAATCTATAGAAGCTATGTTACGTCATGCCCATTATGACAATAACACCCGATAATCAATCGGACTATCGGGTGTTTAAGTATGACAGTTAAAGTGATACCAAGCTATGCAAAGTAGAGTCTATTGCAGCATAATCTTTAAAGTGACCATGCTTTGAGAGGCTTAGTATAACGTTATTGCGCTACTGTATTTAGTAATCTATGCTGGAATCTGAGCGTAGCTGATTCCTGCCATCTGCGTCGCCAAACGCAATACCTGAGTACTATAACCGACTTCATTATCATACCAAACATAAACAATAGCTTGGTTGTCAGTCAAAATAGTCGCTTGGGCATCAACGATACCAACATGGGTCGTACCAACAAAGTCAGTAGATACGGCTTCTGTAGAATCGGTATAAGCAATTTGCGACTGCCACGTGCTGCTGTTAGCAATCTTACGCAAGAACTCATTCAACGCATCAGCGCTTGCTGGTGCGGTCTTTAGATTCAAGTTCAAGATTGCTAGGCTGACATTTGGTGTCGGTACACGGATAGCATTACCCGTCAGCTTACCGTTCAATTCTGGTAATGCTTTGCCCACTGCTTTTGCAGCACCAGTACTGGTGATAACCATGTTCATCACCGCACTACGACCACGACGGTCTGCTTTGTGATAGTTATCAACCAAGTTCTGATCATTGGTAAATGAGTGAATAGTCTCTACATGACCATTTACGATACCGTACTCATCGTTTAGTACATTTAACGTCGGTGTAATCGCATTGGTCGTACAGCTCGCAGCACTCACGATTGTGTCATCACCAACGGTGTCGTTATTCACACCATAAACGACGTTTTTGATATCGCCACCAGCAGGTGCTGTTAGGAGTACTTTTTTCACGCCAGTAGACTGTAGGTGCTTACCAAGGCCCGCTTCGTCTTTCCAAATACCGGTGTTATCGATAACTAGCGCATTGTTAATACCATAAGCAGTATAATCGATTTCGCTTGGGTCTTTGGCATAGATGACTTGTACGAAACGACCATTAACGATCATGCCGTTATTGTCTTCATCGATACTGATGCCACCTAAGAATCTACCATGAATTGAGTCGCGCTCAAGCAATGAGATACGCTTAGCCAAGTCACCAGCAGCGGCTGGACGTACGACGATTGCCTTTAGCTGCAAACCTTTTGCGCTTGACGCTTGTGACAATAACAGACGGGTCAAGATACGACCGATACGACCAAAGCCATATAGTACGACGTCTGTTGCGCCATTCACGGAACCAGCGTTGTTGATAGACTGTAGAGCGGCTTGTACATCGGTATCATTAGCAATCAATTGACCAACATCAATACGAGTAGCTTGGATATCAGTGTTTTCTGAGATAACTTTTACCATCGCTAGAGTATCAGCGATATCGATAGCGTTGGCATCGTTGTCGCGCAATGCTGCTTTTTGATGTAGTCCAAGTATTTGACCAACTGAAGTAGCGTCTAGCGTTTCGCCAAACAAAGTCACTTGTACGTCTTGCTCATTATAGAGCTTGCTCAATAGCCCCATAAGCTCAATGGCTTGTTGCTCTTGATTGTTGTAGTTTTTTAAGTGGTCTTGATGTAATTGGCGTAAGGTATCAGCGTTGCTCACGAGAAACATCCTTATGGTCAGTAATGTATGATCGATAAAATATGAAGAGATATAAATAAGATAGGTCGTGTATGCTCTAGGTGGTGACTGTAATAGGATAATCAACCACTATCAATATCAGTTCTTGACGTCAGAGTATTCAAATCGCCTAGATTTTAGCCTAAAATGCCTCATTTTGCCAGTAATAACCGATTAGCTAGTGTGCATAATAGGTTTTGTCGTTATATACAAACTCATATATAAACAAGTATAAAAATAAAGGCAGCCATATATGCTGCCTTATTAGGACGTCGTTTACATGATAATTGCCATAGCGCTTAATTAATTGAAGCAATAATTTTCATTATATCTATTATGGTGCTAGATTCACTGTTTGATTGCTCTGCGACGTCAATGTAAACTCTTTCAAATCATATCCTTGCTGCTGAGCAACCTGACGATATTTAGTATACGTTTCCTGACTGATATTCGGCGACCGTGCTAGAAGCCATAAGTATTTTTTATTAGGTGTCCCTACTAGCGCAGTTTTATAATCTGCATCACGTGCTAGTACCCAATAATCAGCACGACCGACTGGGATCCAGCGAATCCACTTCGGTAAAAACGTCACTTTTAGTTTGCTACCACTTTCATCGACTGGCTTAGCCAAACCGTCTGCGGTAATGGTCGAACCATCTTCCGCCATACATTTATTAGTAACGATGATGCCTGACCCATCGGTCTTTTGCGTATAGTTTGCCGTGACATCGCCTGCGCATTTGCGTTGAAAATACATCGGTAGACGTCCAATCTCATACCATGTCCCAGCGTATTCATTGAGATCGACACTATCCACTGTCGTTGGTGTGCTTGCAGACTTATAGATAATATCGCTTGGCTTAACTGATAGCATATCGATCGTAATCTTCTCGCTCATCACATTATCTTGCATATTACTGGCAGTAGCCATATTAATGGGCGGCGTTGCAGCATAGGCTGAAAATGCCGCCAGCGGTATGATGATCGCTAACGCAATGCCTGTATGCTTAATAAGTCCATTCATAAATATACGCTCCGGTATGTCTTTATATGACGAGTTGATAGCGGTTGATGAAGTATCAAGGATTTGCTTGCTGCTGTCTTGCAAATTACTTGCTTGGTCATCTACAAGCTCAGAGATTAGCGGCTCGTCTTTATTCAAGGTTGCTGATCGCTTGTATCCATTAGCAATGTTGAATTGGTCTTTATCATTATTTTTCAGATGTCGACTGTTTTTACTGTTACTCATAGCGGACTCTTTGGCCTTAGTAAGGCTTTTGTCGGCGCTTTTGTATCCAAAATAGCTGTCTTGCGAAGACATGTCGTCTGCCAGATGGTGCGAATATTCGCCGTTCAGGTTTTCGTGACTCAGTTTTTTATGGCTATAGTTTGCATCATTACTGGCATTTATTGTTTGTTGCGCATGACGACCATTGTTATAGCTGTTTGACTGTATAGTCTGCTGAGATTGAGAACCAGCTGCCTGTGAGTCAGTCCATTCTGACTCAGGTAACTTATTGGTTTTCATAGGGATACCGTTATTAATAGTGATTGTTAAAATACTTTATCTGCATCATTTATCCGAATTGATTTTGTAATGAGCCTGAGTTTCAGAGTTAATTGTCGACCCAAACTCTACTGCTACAAACGCTCTTTTTTATTATAGGTTTTGATAAATGCGTTAATAGTTAGTTCAGTGATAAAAAACAGAATCAATGCGTTGTAGATATGGAATATATATTAAGGGCAGCTGGACTATTAAAACAGTAGTGCAATGTAGGGAAACGCAACGGTTTGTAAATAACGATGGGTTTATGCATTGGTATGCACACATCATAATCACATAGTTACTGACTGGATAAATAACTTAAAAATCAGTTATTTATACTTACCTATCTTAATAAGCAAACATAGTCAAGTGAATGATATTGCTGCTTAATGGGCACTCATTTTCTAGTTTTTCATTCGTGGAACTGACGAATGCCTGCGACACTGACACCGCCGTGCGCTAATGTCTGGTCAATCATGACAGGTGCCAAGCCGCCCAGACCAATGACTGGCATGTCAGCTAACTGTGCCAAAGCTGACCACGCCTCCCATCCAAGTGGCACCGTGTCAGGATGCGTCTGAGTTGTAAGTACAGGAGACAAAAAAGCGCCAATCACTGGCGACAACTGCTGCTGTATGCGCATACTCGCAAGTTTATTAGCGGCAAGAATGCTGTCAATATCATGACAGCTGACTATTAGTGGACGCTCACTCGATATGTCGGCCAATTGCTCAGACTCTGTAATATCTTGAGTACCATTGAACCATGCCATTAATACCGAATGCGTCAGGTGTCTAGCGACAATCGAACCAGTCGTTTTTGCCTCTACCATTGCATCGGTACTTGTCGTCTTGGAGCGCTGACAGTCATTGTCGTACGGCAAAATCGCTAGAATATCTGGACGCACATCCATTAGCTGCTGGGCAATATATTCTAACTCAGATGCTTTTAGTCGGATATAAACCCAAGACTCTGGTGCCAACTGTTCTCGATGATAGTGCACCCATGCTGCTGCTGAATTTGGCTGGGCAGAAAAATGCGCAAGTGGATACGTAATCGCTATTTTTGTAGGAAGCTTTAGCCACTCCAAAATAGTTTTATTGGCAGCGGGCAGATGATACTCTCCTGCTAGTAACTTAGACTTATCAGCCCAAGTCATTGCCTGCCCCTCTAGGCCATATTCACAGTCTTTGTGCTGCTCATACTGCTGTGCGGTCAGTTCAACCTGATAAACCTGCAAACTCACTTGCTTATCACCGTAGTCATGATGCAAACGCCCAAGCTTCACCATCATATTTTGATGAATATCGATCCCTGTTTCTTCAGCAACCTCCCGAATCAATGCCTGCTCTGCTGACTCATCAGCCTCTATTTTGCCGCCTACAAACTCATAGCGATTGCCCTGATGCTGGGCCGCATCTCGGAACCCAAGCAAATACTTGTCTTCATAATGAATAACCGCAACCGCAACATTGACGGTGGTGATGTTTTTCGTTTTTGATTGGCCGCTCATCTCATTTGGCATAACTCTACCTTTCGCTTCTCTCTTCATTATGACTTTTTAATCGCCTGATTCTGCGTATATAACTTGGCAGCTGTAATAACGTGGCGACTGTCTTTATGGTCCCTATCGTTTTTATGCATCTTATAAATTCTGTGTTTCTACAAGGAGAAAGCCCCCTATTCTCACTTTGTGACAGTAGCCTTAGATAAATTTACACAATAACTGCATTTTATTTTATCAATTACCTTGCAAATTCATTCAATCTAAATGATAATGATTATCGTTAAGGTTCATTAGAACATAGCTAATTTATTAAGCCACTTCTTATCAAAAGGAATTTACCATGAATATGGTTATCTCTCGTTATCTAAACTGCCGTGAAAACCGTCTGCCAACGCTACAGTCGCAGCATCTATTTGCTCTAACCAAAGAAGTACGTATCGAGCATCAAGGCGAAGAGTATCGACTACGTTTGACTCGTAACAACCGATTGATTTTGACCAAATAATTTTAAACTAAGCTCACGCCATTTATAAAAAAACGCCTTCATTACAAGGCGTTTTTTGTTGGATAGCAATAAAATCGTTTTCAAATAATGTCAGTTATAAATTAACCGTCTACCAAATGCGTCATTTAAAACTGCCAACTATAGACCACGTCTACCGCATTTTCAGCAGCTGAGCTGGCTTCTACGTAAATACGACGAGTCAATTGATAGCGAACAGATAAGCTATTTTGAGCATTAAAGACACCCACGCCGTAGCGGATATACAAGTCAGGGGTTACATAACCTGTGACATTGACATTGGTATCTTCACTGCTACCCGATGCATCCACCGTCAAGCTCTGTAAACCAAAGGCCTGTCCGATTTGATTGGTCAGACTGCGCGTACCACTCAGACCAAAGCTCAGTCCAGCTGCTGCCAAGTTATTGGTCACTTGTGACTTGAACCCTTGCTCACTGATTTGAGTTGCACTCTTGTTATCGATTCGCCCTGTCACCAGCGCATTCATCGCTTGCTGCTGGGTCAATCCTGCATTATTAAAGACGATGATGTTGGGGTTTTCGGTATTGCCTTTTACGCGTAGACCCACTGTTTTACCGTTGATGGTTTTTGCCGCTTCAATACTCAAGTTGGGCTTCATGACATCGCCATTAAAGCGTACTTGACCATAATTTAGCTCTAGGCTTTGACCAAAAGCATTGATATTGGTACGACGTGATACTTGAACAACGCCTTTGGCACGCATGATGCCCGTGCCATTTTGATTGATATTAATTGCACCAGCCAATGGAATAACGGCACCAAAACCACGGAAATTGATGTCATCACCTAAATCAACACCGATATCGGCATTGATAGACCAAGGTTTTGATATTGCCAATACCTCATCGATGTTACCAATCAAACGACGATCCAGCACTACCACATCTTCAGATTGAGTCACAATATCTTCGCTGGCTTCTGGTGGACGAATGGTCGCTGACGGCACGCTGACTGCCCCTTTGATATCCACATAGCGGTCGCCTGGACGTACAATAATGTCAATATCAGGATTGATCTCAGCCACGAGCAGTGGCGGCTGTGTCACAACCAATCCTTCACCAACGATACTCAATTTGGCCTGTAGTTTTTGCTGCCAGTTGACGGTTCCTGTTAAGGTTCCTGTGCCTGTGCCGCTTTTGAACGTACCATCGATAGTCGCTTGCGTACCGCGGATTTTGGCCTGTGTGTTGACATTGGTCAGATTCACTGGCAAATCCAGCATAGCGATACGGCCATCAGAGAGTTTCACATCACCATAGAACTGCGGCTTATCTAGCGTACCGCCCAGTCCCCCTGCCATTGTAACGTTGCCTTTTAGTACTCTCATACCTGGGAAGAAAGGCTTAAATATCGCCAAATCAAGCTCATTTAACACGAGTGCACCAGAGATTGGTTTCGGCGTTTTATAAGGATCAACAACGACTTCAGCATAACCGCGAGCACCGCGACCCGTATTGATGTCGGTACGCAGCTTGATACCTTCTGGCACCGACAAGGCGATTAGTGAAACACGCTTATAAGGCAGTGTCACAGGCGTGCTATCCCCGTCTTGAATCAAGCCGATTTTGCCATTATCTGAATAGAGTGTCGTGTTAATAGTTGGCGGACGACCACGTTGCCAACCGACAATGGCTTTACCATTAATCTTGCCGTGCCAATCAATATCCTTTGGTAAAAATACTGAAAATAGTGACGTATCTAAATTCTGCAATGCCACATCGACTTCACCACTGGCTGGAGAAGCCACTAAGTTCTTGCGTAAGCATAGCTTGCCCGTTTGGTCCGTGGCTTGCCAACAATGTGCAGCCAACTGTACTTTGAGATCTGTATTATTGCCATTTTGATTATTAGGCAAATTCACAATCAGCTGTGCTGGCTGTAATTGATTTAAGGTAGCGTATCTGGATTTAACGCGGCCTTTACCGATGACTCCTGACCAACGAAGCTTGTCGCGATCAAACCCACCTTTAAGCCTAGCGCCAACATCAAGCTGCTTATTGGCCACATTTAGATCAACGATATGAGATTGCTCAGTCCCATTAAAGGAGGCTTTTACACTATCGAAGCTTTGTCCCGCAGCATCCAGACCTTCAGCGCTGACGATAAGCTGGCTTGGGCTATTGGCTAGATTAACCAACTTGCCACGTATACGACCTTGACGCAAAATAAAGCCCGGTAATGCAATTCGCTCACCCACCAAGTCGATATAGATCGTCGGTAAAGCCTGACCTACTGGTTGAGACAAAGTCGCTCCACCAGTTACTTTGCCAGCAAGCTTATCTGACAGTTGATCTAGGCTTGTGATATTGATTTTGGTCTGTAGCTGTTTGGCATTGCCATTAGCAGTGACATAGTTGTCACCCCAGCGTAGTATCAAGTTGTCAGCGTTTAAACTATCGATCAATGCATTCACTTGCTTATACTGTGCTTGGGCATCTTGTGTTTGTAGACGTTTGAAATAGCTGGCTAAGTCTTTTGGCAAGCGCAGTTTTGCGGCCAAGCTGCCTTTAGCACTGAGCGGCTGGCCTTTCAGCATACCGCTCAGATTGACTTGTTTGATATTGATTGTTTGCTGTGTATCGCCCCAGCGCCCATCCGTATCGATGGTACCCGTGATAAGGCTTGGTGTATCCTTTAAGAAATATCCGATATTGAAGCGATCCATCACCGCATTGATGTCCCATGCAATGCCTTGACGCACATCGACCGTTCCTTTGGCATCAATACTACCTGCCGCGCCCACATGCCGCAGACGGTTGATACGGATCAGCTGACTATCGCCGCTAGCTTCAATATTGAGCTTACCTGCTGGTAGTTGCTCGGCATCCAAAACCCCATCGAAATTCACAGCAAAACGCTGTAATTTACCTGCGGTATTTGGGCTGTTTTTAGGCGCAGCCTGCCACTCGCCACTGGTTTTTAGATCACCTGTGATGATTGCTGGATTATTTGGTAAAAAGTAACCCAAATTAAAGTTGTCAAAGCGACCATCGACCGTCCAGCCAATATTACGACGCAAGTCAATGACACCTTTGGCATTCACCGCACCAGCTTCGCCATCATAATTCAATTTGCGGATACTAATTAATTTTGGCGTACCCGCTGCGTCGATTGATAGACGACCTTTTGGTACATCTGCTGTATCGATCTGACCATTGAAACGCGCATCAAATACGGACAACTCACCACCCACGATATCGACACTGGCATCACCGCTACCTGTTATACCGATCGCGCGTCCGTTTTGCGTGGCATCAAGCTGTGCCTGTAAGTCGGTATTATTGACAGTAATCACATGGCGCTGACCGCTAACGCCATTTTTGGTGATATTTAACAGGCGACCACGAGCGCTTAGGCGGCCCGTCAGGCGCTCAAGTGGTAAATCGCTACGGTACTCTTTAGGCAATAAACCCTTGGTCGCTGCATCAATCTGCCATGTCAGCGGTCGGTTTTTGCCTGCTAGCCGAATCTGCCCAGTTCCTGATAGGTCGCCTACGATGCCATCATAATTGAGTCGGTTGATATCAATGACATCGCCCGCTTTACGCAAGCGCACGTCATAGTTGCCTTTGGGCGCCGCATTGAGCTCATTGATTACTGCATTGGCATCTACTGAGACAGTAGAACCACGGACGATCACACCGGCCTGACCACGCGGGCTATTGATGTTACCAATATTAGGCACATCACGGCGAGTCAAGTTTTGCCATCTTGCATCAATATACCAAGGCGCTGTCTGTTGAGATTTAGCAGACGTCTTGCCGCGCACTAGGTTGGCGTTGACATATTCGCCGTCACGCTGACGTAGGTCTACATCAATCTCTGTATTACCTGTACTGTTTTGCTGCTGATAACGTAACGATAATCTGCCATTGAGCGTTTGAGGAGCATACGCTTTAAAATCAGCATACTCATCAGGAATCGCACGTCGAATGTCAAAGTTACTACCAGCCGCACGCACTGTCGCATTAAAGCTCTCTCTCCAGCCTAAGATGCCCTGAAGCAGCAAACGTCCAGAGGGAACATCGGCTTCTAAGCGGTCAATACGCAATTGACTGTCTGCAATGACGCCGCGCCCTTGATAATGTCCCGAAGGAATATCTTTAGAGGTCAGCTCTGTATTGATGCGCAGCCGTATCTCAGAGATAACGCCTGATGCCGTAGCCATACCGCTTTTTAGATGAATATTTTGGTCATCTGCATAAGGGAGCAAAATATCATCCCACTTCAGTTTTGCCTGAAACGGTGCGCCTGCATCTAGGCCTTGAACCACAAAATCGCCGCTAACGTCGCTGTCGTTATAGCGACTACGCACGTTACCAACCGTACGTTTTAGCGAGCCTGTTGCCGTGATATTCAATGGATCGATATAAGCTTTTTCAAGCGCCCTCACCTCTACAATCGCGCTCAGATCCAGTGGGTAGTCGCCTTGTAAATCTGCCTCACCTTGTAAGGCACTGACTTTTACAATATCAGCATATTGTAAGCTGCCTCGACCGACCGTCACAGTGCTGCCAACCCATGTGAGATCGCGAGCCGTAGTATTGTTGATAACAATAGGCTCTTTGGTCACTTGCTTATAAATAATTTTATTGATTTTTGCGTGATCAAAACGTAGATTGACTGGTAGCTTTAGCGTCTTATAATCAAACGGCTCGCCAGTCGGTGGTTTTTTATTGAGGATCTCGATGGTTTGAATGTCAGCATCGCTTAGATGTACTTCTTTTGCAAATACCGCACGCCAGCCTATCTTGACATAAGCTTTGTCTACTAATACCTCAAGGTCTTCAGTGGCTTCAATATCGATATCTGTCACCCAAATACCATCACGCAAATTACCGCGCCCATATTTGAAATCGATACCCGTCTCAGCACTGATTTTTTCTAAAATAAACTTGGTGCCAGAGTCCGTGCCTGCAGCATAAAAAAATATCGCAAACATAATCGCTAGTACGATAATAATCAGTACCAGTAGTTTGAGTAAAAATGATAGCGGATACCAGCGCCTAACGGCACGAGCATCGCGCTGTGATGGATCTTCATCTGGTGCATTGTTAGGCGGGGTATTTTTTGTCTGCATGACACTCAACTACGTTAAAAAGTAATGACCAGCAATCGGTACGATAAGTAATGAATAAAACGGTTCAAGCGATCTGTGTTCATATGTAGGAAGTAAGCTTTTACAATGGCGAGCCAATAAAGAAATGTAATCGCACAGGAATATTGTCTTCTGTCACCCCTGCGGCGACATCGACACGCACCATTCCGACAGGAGAGGCCCAGCGCACACCGACGCCGACGCCAACTTTGGTTTCAGCATCAAAGTCTTTGTCGTACGCATTACCAACATCGGTAAAGAATGCACCGCGAAAGCCCGGTTTGAACTCATAATTATACTCTGCACTACCAACCGCTAGTACTTGCCCGCCTGTCAGATAGCCTTTATCATTTAGTGGCGATAAGCTCTCGTAATCATAGCCACGGATGCTTTGGTCGCCACCTGCGAAAAAGCGCAATTTGTAAGGCACGTCATAAAAATCATCTGCCCAAATATAACCACCATTCAAACTACCAAGCACTTGGTGTTTTTTGTCATCGCCAAAGCTATAAATACCGCTAACACCAGCACGCACGATGGCCAAATCAGTATCACTCAGCGCTTTGTCAGCACCTGCTTCAATCGAATAATACTGACGCATACCGCGCGTTGGATTGGTCGCACTATCCGTGTCGGTTTTATTCATGCCATAGCCAAATAGCAATGCTTGCTGCTTGGGGTTTGACGAGGTAAAGCGGATAGGTAAATCATCACGCGCGGCGCCGTCAACGCCAGTCTCTAGCTCATCTAAACGATAACGCATAGAGTAGCTACGATTCCAACCACTATCACGGCGAATATTACGTGCCAAAGCCGCTTTTAAAGTGGTGGTAGATAAATCAAAATTACCTTTGCCTTGGTCAATGACTTCTTCTTCATAAGTCAGACGCCCATCCAATTTGTCATTGAGTGGATGATTCCAAGGGCGGCTCGCATAGACAGCGACGTTTTTGCTGATTCTGGACACTTCGGTTTCTGCACCTGCTTGATAGCCCTGACGGTTAAGCAAATTATAATCGATCTTGGCGGTTGCTCGCACGCCTGTGTCAGTACCATAACCCAAACCAACCTGAGCATCACGCGGTTTATCAGCGTATACAAAGACATACAACGGTACTTTTTTGCTTGTGGCAACGTCTTGCGGTGTTTTACGTCCTGCCAGCGTTGGCGGTACGAAATCCTCATCAACGGTGAAGTCTGCATCATCAGGGAATATCTTTTGGGCCACATTACTGATAGAGTCACTAATTTTGCCTAATAAGTTATCAGCTTCTTGGTCTTTTTCATCCAGCACGCGGTCATCCGGCAGGCGGCTTAGACGCTCCGCTTTTTGTTTAACCGCTTGTAGCTTATCGAGCGTTTCTTCATCAACCTCAAACTCGATAGCAGCAATATCAGCTTCATTGACAGTCTCGCCACTACCATTGCCAAGCGCACTTTCACGCTCTACGCCAGTACTACTACCCGTATCTTCTGTACTAGCCAAACGATTATTGGATGCTGCTAGAGTAGCATTATCTCCAGTCATATCTGAGATGCCATCATTATCAACATCCTCATCCAATATAGCATTACTATTGGCAGGTGCATTATCAAATGCCAATGTACTGGCCTCACTCCGGTCATCTGGCGGTAATATTGATTCAACGTTGACAGTGTTGAAATAGCGAGTCGCTGATAAGTCATTACTAAACTTTGTCACTGACGGACGATAGAAAGGATCGCCCGGCGCAAACTCATACAACTGCTGCAATAACGACAATTCTACTGGGAGTTTGTCAGGGTCTTGTGTCAGCGTGTTGGTTTCTTTGTCATAGGTAAAGAAAACAACATCATCAAACTCGTAGCGGTCGCCTGTGTTGTAGACCAAAGACATATCCGCTTTGTTGTCTGGTAAGATAATATCGACAGATTTGTTCAACCAATACTGATCAAAATATCCATAGGTATTACTCAAAGATTCAAGCGCCGCTTTGCTACTCTTGTAGACACGATGATTAAAGACATCCCCTTCTTGCGGCGGTAATTCTTTTTCAAGCGCGACAAACTCTTCTTGCTCACCGCCCTCACCGCGGATATCAACGATACGGCTGTCTACAATAACAGGCTCGCCCAGCTCTTCGATAACCACATTGATCGTATCACGTGTAGGCTGACGTAGACTAAGCGTCACATCATAGTAACCCACTGCTTTGGCAGCATCCAATGCCGTTTGACGCAAACGTGGTAGCGCTGCGGTAAAATCAATGACCGACTGTACTGTCGTATCATCAAGGGCCGCTTTGATGTTTTTCATTGGCTGAATATCGTCGTCAGCTTTGATGAGTTTTGGTTGACCATTAGCCGTGTCTTCGGCGCCAGCTTGTTGTATATAAACCGTGGTCTCCACACTAGGCAATGCCATTGCGCCACCATTGAAAAAGCGATTATAGAGACGCTTGACAATGTTGCTTTTATTACGTGCAAGTGGTTTTGACTGGTCAGCTTGCTCAATGCTTTGATTGACGGCCTGAGTATCATTCTGATAATCCGGTAGGTAGTCTTCAGGATCAATCACATCTGAGGGCATGTTACCGCCATCAGTTATATCGCTATTACCTGCTATTATCTCATCATTAATGCCATTTGCCGCATTGACATTGCCACTACTGACAGAGTCACTCACGTTAATGGGACGTGACATAATTTCAGCTGTGGCTGCCTGTTCTGCTGCGGCCTCACTTCTACCCAGTGTGTCAAGATTGCTAGGCATAGGCAAGTTGGTCGCATCTAAGTCAACATCTAAGCCGATGGGCGGCGCTGTGTCGTTCAATGTGGCAATTGGCGCATCAAAGGCACTGTCGTTGTTAATGCTGTCGATATCTTGAGCGTTTTGCAAATCCATCGCAGCCAGCTCACGATCAATCTGCTCAGGCGTCATCATCTGATAGCCTTGCTGCTGTATCGCTGTTGCTTGCTGCAACAAATCATCGTTAGATAGATCTGCCTGCATGCCTTCTGCGTACATATCCTCGTCGAAACGATTTGAATCTTGCAGGCCACTATTCTGATTATTATTTCGGGCACTGTCATTCTGAGACGATGGCGAGTTAGCATCAGATTTTTTGATGCCCAAATTTTGCTCGCTATAGTCATCCAAGACCGACTGATCAATAATACCTTGCTCCACTGCCTTTTTTAGACGTAGTGCATCTAAGGCAGCATCGAGCTGGGTATCATCGTCTGATAGTGTGCCTGATGTATTATTGGCCGTTTGATTGTTAGCTGATTGAGTCTTAGCAACTTGATTGCTGGTCGATGGATTGGCGATATTTGTGTTGGTTGTCTCAGCCAATGCCGCAGGTGCAACACTGACTAGACTAGTAGCTAGCGCGGTACAGAGCGCTGAGCGCTTAAAATGAATACGGGAAGTACCGACATGAGTGCTTTGGATGTTGATATCATTCTGAATACTCACGCTGTCACGCTGCCTCATTAATGTGTTGCGTGCTCGAGTTGAAGGCGGCTGGGTCATGTTTACGTCCTATCCCTTCACGCGGCATACTATTATTAACGATTGATTATCGCCAAGTCTGACCGGTGAATAAACTTATAGCAGTGGGCTGAAATTAATGGTTTACTACGTTGCTTGTCATGATGGAAGTCTCTAGCGCATATTAAATCTCAGCACTCGATGGGTGACACCATACAAACTGTCTTAATTGATAGCAAGCCTTCACCTTTACCGTCGCTCGCACCTTTTAATGCAACCATATAAAATTTACAAATCATAACTTAGTTAATTATGAAATCATAGCGCAGGTTTCATGTATTTTTACCTAAGCCTTGCTATTATACGGCTTAATATTGATAAAACCTATGCTGTATTTCGATAAGTTTTTGATAATATTGATGATTGCTATCGCATTATAAGCTGCGTTCAGCGCCTCTTCTTACTTTATCAGCCGCGTCTCATCTGTAGGAACGTTCATGTCCAATCAGTTTCAGCTATTTAAGCGCCGCCGTTTTAGCGCCATGTTTTTCACCCAGTTTTTGGGTGCGTTTAATGACAATATCTTTAAACAAGCACTCATACTGGTTCTGACTTATACCGCTGCCAGTCAATTGGGCGTCGAAGTCAGTATTTTAAACAATTTGGCCGCGATGTTATTCATATTGCCCTACTTTTTGTTTTCGGCATTGGCAGGACAAATCGCTGATAAGTATGAAAAATCTAAGCTCACGCAGTTTATCAAAGTGCTTGAGCTGGTCATCATGGCAATCGCTGCGGTTGGTTTTGTTTTTGAATGGTACGCCCTTTTATTTGTTGCGTTGTTCTTGATGGGCACGCATTCGACCTTTTTTGGCCCGATTAAATACGCCTATCTGCCACAGGCAATGAAAGAAGATGAGCTGGTCGGTGCCAACGGTCTGTTTCAAATGGGCACTTCTCTAGCCATTCTTGTTGGGATGATTGTCGCTGGTATCTTAACCCAGCTGTCACAATCCTTATATTGGATTAGCGCTACCGTATTGGTCGTTGCTGTGCTGGGTTATCTGGCAGCGCGCTATATCCCTAACATGCCAGCCATGCAGCCTGATCTTAAGATTAACTGGAATATTATCACCATCAGCTTGTCTACGGTACGCTATCTCTACTCTCTGCCATTCTTGTTTTTTGTCATTCTTGGCAACAGCTGGTTTTGGTTCTATGGGGCGACGTTTTTGACCCAAGTGCCTGAATTTAGCAAAGTCATTTTGCATGGTGATGAGTCGGTGGTGATTTTTCTATTGACGCTATTTTCAGTAGGGGTATCGATAGGTTCGCTCCTATGCAAATCATTGACCAAAAACCAAGTAAGCCTGCGCCTATTGCCTTTTGGTATTGCTGGATTGAGTATCTTTGCTATTGATTTGTACTTTTCACTTTCAAGCCTAAACATAAATGTGAATAATGACACATTGCTTGGCATCAGTGACTTGTTTGGTGTCAGTGGAAGCTGGCGCGTCTTTGCTGATTTGTTTTTATTGGGATTCAGTGGCGGTTTATATATTGTGCCTTTGTATGCTTCAATGCAGGCTTATGCGCCGAAAAGTCACCGTGCGCGTATCGTGGGTGCCAACAATATATTCAATGCGATATTTATGGTCACATCAGCGATTTTTGCGATTGTCATCTTAAATGCATTAGAGCTAAGTCTACCGCAGCTATTTTTGGTAACAGGTGTGCTCAATATTGTTTTTGGTATCTTCTTATACCTTAAGCTAAATAGGCATATTAAACAGGCGGTTATCCAAACCAATGATGAAGTGGTTATATAAATAAGCCATATTGAGCTCAAATAACGATAGCAATCGATAGGTTATCAAGGTAATAATATTGATGCCGATAATTTGGATTGTTTGCTATAGTAATGTACATAAGAGCTGTGCACAGGATTATTACCCTAGAGCAGTCACTAGTCTTATTTTATTGATAGAATTTAACGCCATCAGGAGTGAACCATGGCCCTGCGTCCTTTATCCAAAATCGATCAGCTATTGCTTGGGGTCGACAAAGCATTACGAGCTGTCGTGCCAAACTCAAACCCCAGTACGCGCCCATTGCCAGTGAGTAGTGACGAGATTCCTGAACTGACCATCACAGAGGCGCGCCATGTCGCAGGGCTGATGCGTATCAATCATACCGGTGAAGTGTGCGCGCAAGGTCTCTACCATGGACAAGCATTTGCTGCCAAAGACAGTGGCGTCAAGCAAGCCATGCAAAACTCTGCTGAAGAAGAAGTCGATCATCTGGTCTGGTGCGAGACGCGCTTAAATGAGCTGGGTAGCCATGCGAGTGTGTTTACCCCGCTTTGGTATGGGATGTCTTTTGGCCTAGGTGCAGTCGCAGGCGCCATCTCAAATGAGTTTAGTTTGGGGTTTGTCGCGGAGACAGAAGCACAAGTTAGCGAGCACCTGCAAGATCATATCAATCAACTACCCAAACATGATCAACGCTCAAGAGAAATACTGGCACAAATGGATATCGAAGAGCAACATCATCGCGAGCTAGCACTGGCAAGTGGCGGCGCTGCGTTGTCACCACCTGTACGTCAGACGATGCGCTGGATGGCCAACCGTATGAAGGCGACCGCTTATCATTTATAGAGGTAAATATAGTAAATTCGTCGATGGCATAGCTGGTCTAACTAACGCTGCTAGATTTGCTCAACGCTAGCGATTAACAATCCTACCACAGATAGCGCAAAGCTTAATTTGCTAGGGTATTAAAAATTTGTACGATTTTGCAGCAAACATATATCCTGATTATCAGCCGATCAATGAATAACGACTAAATAAGGTAATGATTTTTATGAAAGCAACTCTCTCTAATAGCGCGTCTTCCAAGTCGCCAAAGCTTGCAACCTTGACCGCGCTTACAGCCGCCTGTGCAATGATGCTTTCTGCGCCTGTGAATGCTGCAGAAGCTGACACTGCTGCTACATCAGCACCTGCTGTACCGAGCGCTATAGATTCCAGTAAACGCGTGATTCGTCTAGCAAGGCCAGGTGCAACGACCAGCACAGCTCAAAGCACAACAGATGCTACGCCTGCTAATAGCGCTCAGTCAGTTAATACTCAGCCAATGATGCCGTCAAGCAACACTCAGCCTAACCGTACGCCTTTGAGCACGGCACAGGCAGCGCAGATGATGCAATCAAACAGTACTCAACCAAATCGTGTACCTGTCAGCGCCGCTCAGCTACCAGCATCGCAAATGATGAATCCAGCTAACGCCCCTGTAATCAGCGGTACCACTCGCGTCTATGAGCCAGGCCCGATGACTGCGACTGGTATTGATCTGCGCAGTGGTCAGCTCTCAAATATTCCAACGCCACAAGTACAGCTTTCAGATGTGAGCTTTATCAAAACCGTCTTGATCCCACAACAAAAAGGCCTAGGTACTGATAAACTTGACGTCAGCTTGCTTGATGATTTCATCGCAGACGTCTCACCGAATGCTCGTCACTATCCACCAAACTTCCCTAACCGCACTCAGCGCCATTATACTCGCGAAAAAATCAAAGTATTGGCTGATTGGATCGAGCCTTATGCCAAATCACCAAATGCGTCTTACGATGTATTGATTCGCGCAGCCAAGCTCAATGGTATGGGTCGTAATCTAGACTTGGGCTCAGACTATACAGTACGCGGCGGGCAGTATGTTGATCGTGCGCTCAAAATCCAGCCAGATAGCGGTGAAGCCAACTTTTTGTATGGCATGATGCTATCAGAAGGTGGCGGGTTTAAAGAAGGTCAAAAATATCTAGACCGCGCCGTATCGCTAGGTTATACCGAAGCAGAGCAAAGCTTGGCACAGTCAGATCTACTCAGTGATCGCCGTGCCAGCGCCCTAGAGCGCCTACGTCGTCTTGAAGAAAAATACCCTAACAACACCGTGATTCCTCAACAAATCAAACTGGTGGAAGATGGCAAATTCTACATTTGGGACATCCCTGCACCAGATATCAATGTCAAACCAGGTGCCTAAATTGGCACTGTTTGTCTATACTAAAGATAAACAAATAATTTTGTAGCCTTAGAATACTTAGCGCCTTTGTTTTTATGAATATAAAGCAAAGGCGCTTTTTTGTGTCTGGCTTTTTTGTGCCTAATAGAAACCTGCCTGCACAGAGCCTCATCTTTTTCTACTTTACCTCTTTTTTCTTTGTCTAAATAAATGCCCTTTTTAACCAAAAATTTAAGTGTATCTCAAAACAATAACCATCACTTGAAAAAGTCATTCGATATATAGCGCTTGGTTATAACCTTTCAAATAAAATAGTCTAATATCAAAAGTTACGCTAAACTCTACTATAACCAAAAGTACTTCCATTGCTGATTTTCTCATAACTACTTTTTTTACCGGACTGACTTATGACTTCTGCTAGCCCTAGCAAAAACACGGTAACGCAAGCCAATAAAAAAATGCTGCCTATCGCCTCAGTCGCATTATTGACAGCGGCAATGCTGCTACCAGCCTGTAGTGTCGTCTCGGTGGAAAAACAAGCATCGGCCAAGACCATCTCAGCACAGCGCGGTAATATCGTCACTGACAATCAACTAAGCAGCGATACGGCATCTGCCTTGCTATCAGCAGGTCTTAACGAGCAAGCTTGTATGCAGCAGTTCGACTTGTGCTTGACTCAGCTCACGGACAGTATTTTGAATAAACACTATCGACCTGCACTGGCGATTTTTGCAGAACTGCACTACGCAAAAGCGCGCCAGCTTGCTGATTCACAAAACTGCCGCAATGCACTTGCCCGTCCACCACTTGACCCATACTATGCCAATGCGCCTTTGAGCGACGATGATGCCAAAACGCAGCAAGAAGAGACCGACCTTTGCTTAAACAACTATCAGGATAGACTGTTTGATGCGGTTAAATATAGCTATACCTATTTGTTTTATGACAGTCTGACTCATGATTTTGAGGGTGCTGATGAAAGCTATAGTAGTGCTCACACACAAACCCGCATCCCAACTGACAACGATATTCAGACCCAAGATATCTACAACGCTGCCAGCAATGATGTCATCACGCAGCTTTATCGATCGACCGAAAACTCAGATAAACTGATGAATGGCACAAAAGTAGAATACTTAACCATCCCTTCTACCAAGCGCGATAGTAACGACCAAGCAGCGATTGCCAACCGAGCCCCGCTAAAAGGTAAAGCGATCGACCAAGTCAAAGTCATGAAAGTACAAGTAGATGATTATGACCTCGGCATCTATTTGCCCAATGAAAACAACTATTTGCAAAATGCTCATAAGCAAGACTCTGCGCTTGCTGACTTAGTTTCTACTTACGAGCTACGTCTCTCTGGGCTGAACTCTGTTAGCAAACGTCCCGGTTTAGGTATCAGCTTAGTTGCCTCTCTCGATGATCGCTATACCACCACGATTCGCCAATTATTATCATCATCACTATCGGGTCGCTTCGCCAATGAAAGTGACAATACAAAGGATAGCGAGCCAAGCTCACGCATTTATCCTACTGGTCATCTACTGCTGACTGGTTTGATCAAACCAAGTGGTGATAGCGTACTGGACGTGCTGAGCAGTCGCCAGCTCGATATCCATCTATACAATCCATATCAAACTGAAACCGTCAATATTCTTAACGATAACTATCCATTAGCAGCCAATTTCTCAGCAGGTTATGGAATGTGGCTGGCAGAAAACCAGTTGGATAGTGTGGGTTATTTGAACCTCATCACGCGCCAGCTAGATGCTCGTCTACCCAAACTGTTTATGCTCGAACCTTATGACCCTGACAAGCGTGTCATCATTATGCTACATGGTTTGGCCTCTAGCCCAGCCACGTGGGTCAATCTCACCAACGATATTCTCAATGATGATAAGCTGCGCGACAATTACCAGGTTTGGCAAATATTTTATCCAACCAATTTGCCTATTTTAGAAAATCGCTATCAGATTCAGCAATTAATCAACACAACTTACGAGCAAACAGACCCAACGGGACAAAATCGCGCCAGCAAAAATAGCGTGATTGTCAGCCACAGTATGGGCGCGCTCATCGCGCGTATGATGCTATCCGATGAAAATCTGGTTGAAGACTTAGACCGACTGGATGACCAAGACATTCTCTCAAACAGTGAAAAGCGGCAAATCCGCGATGCACTAAAAGAATCGTTTGGTGAAAAGGAATTAAGAAAACGGTTTGAGCTTCACTCATTGCCCCAAGTAGACACTGCCGTATTTTTGTCTGCGCCATTTCGTGGCACAGATTATGCCGATCGCTGGTTCACTCGTGCGCTGCGCCGCATTGTCTATCTGCCAGTCGGTTTGGTAAAAACAGTGACTGACAACTTGGCAACGATTGCCACGCAAGGAGATCTGGCGCAAAATCCATTGGGCGCTTTATATCTACAAAATGGTGCCAGTCAGCTCAGTGACAAATCTTCTTTTATCGAATTAACCAAAGATCTGACGATTAATAGCCGTGTGACTTATCATTCAATTATTGCCAACAATGATGCTGATATCACCAAAGGGTTGGCTCAAGCACAGCCTGACGGTGCCAAAATTGATTTATCGCAAGCGCTAGAAGAAGACGCTAAAGACGAGCGCGCAAGTGTCAGCGTGTCAGATGACACATCAGAGCTGCCTCCTGAGCCACTGGTCGCTGCCGTCATTGTTGATAAAAATATCAGTCAAGCCCTAACCCAACGTTTATCAGACGGCATTGTTCCCTATACCAGTGCTCACCTAGATGGCGCCGCCTCTGAAACAGTTATCAATGGCGGTCATAGTATTCAAACCAATCCACAAACTATTTTGACACTGCGACGGATTTTGCATAAACAGTTACAAGAATGATGTATGTTTTTGTTATTGGGGAACATTTTAATGCATGGGAAAGCAAGTAATAAACAGAACAGATGTTTTATGAAAAAATACTCGCTACTCCCAAGTCATTGTTATTCATAAAGTTAATTTTATTTTCAAGGGTGTTTTATGTTTGTTTTTCTGACTCCTAGGTATGCAGCTGTCTAACCGTACGGGTTGCGTCACTATCTAGGGAAGCGCATAATATATACAGCACATGACTATAATATATGAATTTATAGGGACATAAATTATTCAATTCAGCTAAACAGTGAATCGCAAGCTTAACCACAATTTATGCCTAATGTTGCTAAAGTAGAGTTTTGCGTCACTGAGCCATTGCCCGTAATCTTTGTCACCTTGATTTATGTACCGTTACGGACAGTTACTTAAGCGTTGTACGGAAGCCAGCGCTATTCAGCTAACAGATGAGAGTAACCGTTTATGTTTGCTACGTTTATGATCGATCAAATGGATGCGCTGACACTCGCGCGTATCCAGTTTGCTTTTGTTGTCTCCTTTCATATCGTCTTTCCCGCTTTTTCTATTGGACTTGCCAGCTGGCTGACCGTACTTGAGTTTCGCTGGTTAAGAACAGGCAATCCTGTTTTTGCGGAAGTCTACAAACACTGGGTAAAAATATTTGCCGTGGTGTTTGGTATGGGTGTGGTTTCAGGGGTGGTAATGTCTTACCAGTTTGGGACCAACTGGGCAGTCTTTTCAGATAAGGCGGGTAACGTCTTAGGCCCACTACTCGCTTATGAAGTACTGACTGCATTTTTCTTAGAAGCCTCCTTTTTGGGTATCATGCTCTTCGGTTGGGGCCGCGTTAGTAAGCGCATGCACTTTGTCGCCACTGCAACCGTCGCTATCGGTACGTTGATCTCAGGGTTTTGGATCTTGGCCGCCAACAGCTTTATGCAGACGCCGCAAGGCTTCATGGTCGGTGCTGATGGTCTGCTTTATCCAACCAACTGGCTTGAGATTATTTTTAATCCCTCATTTCCCTACCGCTACGCACACATGATGACCGCTGCTTTCTTGACGACTGCTTTTGTGGTTGGTGGTATTGGTGCTTATTATCTACAATCCAAAAGGCACATCGAACACCGAAAACATGGCCGCGTGATGTTGGGCATGGCGATGATCATGGCGATTTTTGTGGCACCTGCGCAGGTATTAATCGGTGATGAGCACGGGCTAAATACGCTTGAGCATCAGCCTGCCAAAGTCGCAGCCATGGAAGGTATCTGGGAAGATGAGCGCGGGGCAGCATTACGTCTCTTTGCGATTCCTGATCAAGAAAATCAAACCAATAAATACGAAGTAAAAATCCCTTATGTCACAGGTTTGATCCTCACCCATTCGTTAGATGGTGAAGTGAAGGGTCTCAAAAACTGGGCACCAGAAGACCAACCACACGTTATTATTGTGTTTTGGGCCTTCCGTATTATGGTTGGCATTGGTATGTTAATGGTGCTTGTGGGTCTATTTAGTGTCTATAAATACTTCAAAAAACAGCAGTTCAATCCTGACAGCAAGCTGTTCCACCGTGCATGGATGATGATGACGCCGCTTGGCTTTATCGCGCTACTTGCCGGTTGGTTTGTCACCGAAACAGGGCGTCAGCCATGGACAGTCTATGGTGTAATCCGTACAGCTGAAAGTATGTCACCCTTAGCAGCCCAACAGGTTGCCACTACATTGATCGGCTTTATTATCGTCTATACCTTTGTTTTTGGTGCAGGTAGCTTTTATATCTTGCGCTTGATTGGTCAAGGGCCAAAACCTTATACCGATCCTGCCGAAGACAATTTCTACGAGCATTCAGTAACCGAAGGTCAAGGTCGTACGCTGAGCGGAGATAATGATCCTGCTGGTCACACGACCAAGCAAGATATCGACACACCAGCAGATGACATCGATGATGGAGGGTTACGCTAATGTTTAATTTCGGTGATGTATTAGACTTACCCTTAATTTGGGGTGGATTGATTGCGCTTGCAGTCTTTATTTATGTACTGCTTGATGGCTTTGATTTAGGCTGTGGTATTTTATTTCCGTTTGCAGGCTCAGACAAAAACCGTAGCCGCATGATGAACTCTATCGCCCCATTCTGGGATGGTAACGAGACGTGGCTGGTATTGGGTGGCGGCGGTCTATTCGCAGCTTTCCCAGTCGCTTACGGCATCATCATGACAGGGCTGTACTTGCCTGTGTTTTTGATGCTGGTTGGTCTGATCTTGCGTGGCGTGGCGTTTGAGTTTCGTTTCAAATCTAGCACGCATCGCTACATATGGGACTCTTTGTTTTTTGTTGGCTCAATCACTGCTGCCTTCTTTCAAGGGGTGATGCTTGGCTCGTTGGTACATGGTCTTGATGCCAGTAACCGTCTGTTCACGGGTGGCCCCTTTGACTGGCTCACGACCTTTTCGATGGTCAGCGGTATTGCGGTCATCATTGGTTATGCGCTATTAGGCTCGACGTGGCTGATCTTAAAGACGGAACATGACTTGCAGGTTTGGGCAAGAAAAATCTCAGGGTGGTTATTGTCAGCGCTGGTTGTCGCAATGATTATCGTGACGATCTTTATGTACTTCTCAGACATTGAAGCGCTTGAGAATTGGTTCACACTAGCACGCTTACCTTACTTAGCGCCGATGCCGATTATTGCACTCATATTGTTCTTTATCATGCGTAAAGATTTGACCACAGAGCGTGAATATCGTCCTTTCTTATTGACTGTCGCGCTATTTTTGATGGGTTATATTGGGGTGTGTGTGGCGATTTTCCCTTATATTGTGCCCTATCAGATGACGCTACATGAAGCGGCGGCTGCCGATACATCGCTATCATTTATGCTGGTGGGCGCGGTAATCATGTTACCTATCATCTTAAGTTATACTGCTTATGCGTACTATGTGTTCAAGGGTAAAACTGATCACGAACATATGTACTAGTCATTGTAAATGACAAGCAGCTAGTAGTGAGATAAGCAGGTGCTACACATTTTTGTGGCACCTGTGCTCAATTTGTCAGATAAGAGGTCTTTATGAAAAATCTCAGTAAAAAACATTTGAGTAAAAAGCAAAGACAATGGGCTTGGTTTCTGGGCTTATATGCCGCAGGATTTTTGACGATCTTTACGATTGCCCAATTGATTAAGCTGGCAATGGGCGTTTAACACGGTTATCAGACAATGTCGTTACCTATGTGCTACGCGCTCAATTTACCAGTTCCTGTATTCACTCTTCATTTCTATTGGTAAAGATTGAACAAGATATAGAAATCATCTGTGTAAAAAAGCAGCGTTGAACGATCAACGCTGCTTTTTTGTGTTTACCAGCGTATTTTTGCTTATCTTATGAATTTACTCGACCTTGATGATTATCGATATCGTTTTTTTCAATAAATTCATTCACTTGTGCCAAGCGCTCGGCTGTACCAACGTCGATCCAGTTATCAGTAATCACTTCAGCAGTAATCTGGAATTTGATCATCGCTTGCTTAAGTAGTGGTGCCAATGCGGCAGGCTGTCCTGATACCAATCCCTCTACCAACGTAGGAGACATCACGCTAATACCAGCGAAAGTAAACTTGTCCGCATCGCCAACTGGCTGCTCGCTGGCAAGACCATTATTAATAGCGAAATCACCACCATCATTGTGCTCTGGATTGTCAATCAACAACAGGTGCGCGCGCTGATCCGCGCCTAGTGTATAGTCTCGCAACTGAGCAAAATCATAGGTCGTCCAAACATCAGAGTTGACGAGAATAAATGGCTCGTCTCGCAGCTTGCCTGACTGTAATGCCTGAAAAATGCCACCTGCCGTCTCTAACGGCTCATCACCTTCTACTGACCAATGTAGTTTGACTCCATATTGCGAGCCATCGCCCAAGGTATCCATCAGCTTATCCGCCAGCCATGACGCATTGATCGTGATATCGGTAATACCTGCGGCTTGTAGTGCTTTAATATGCCAGACAATAAGTGGCTGTCCACCTACTTGAACCAAAGGCTTGGGCGTATCTAATGTCAATGGTCGCAGACGTGTGCCCTTGCCAGCAGCCAAAATCATGGCTTGTGTAATCGTCGAGCTAGACATGCTTACTCCTATTTTTATTATTTAGTTTATCAATTTGATTAGGGCGTGTTGAACATTCGACCAT